>NZ_JNCK01000001.1:3300000-3546937 GCF_000731955.1 Halomonas zincidurans B6
GAGCCGCTGCGTCGCTATCGAGAGCAAGGGCCGCGCGAGGGCGGCCGCGCCGACGAGACGCTGAGCGTCGCCGGCTGGCGGCTGACCCGGCTGATGGACCAGCACGCCTTCATCGAGCTGCCCGCGGGAAGCGACGACGTCGCGGTCGGCGACATCGTCGCCTTCGGCGCCTCGCACCCCTGCCTGACCTTCGACAAGTGGCGCCAGGTGCTGCTGGTCGACGACGCGCTTAGCGTTCGTGAGATGATGGAAACCCGATTTTGAGCGCCTGCGGCACCGCGGACTGGAGGCGGCGGGGCGTACTTTGTATGCCGGGCTGGGCGTGGAGTTCTGAGCCGGCCGAGGTGCCGCTGACGCTTCTCGTGAGTGGCGGCGCCTCAAGTTTGCCCCGGCTTCGGCCGATATCGCTGTGATGGGGCGATAGCAGTCTCGGCAAACGGCAGGAGGGGTGATGGCTCACAAGGCGCGTTGGATTGCATGGCTGGCATGGCCGCTGGCGCTGGTCTGCGTGACGCCGGCGTTGGCGGCAACGGTGACCGTCACGGACTCAGCCACCGGGCGTCCTTTGGCGGATGCGGTGGTCGAGGTCTATGCGTCGGGCACCATGCCGGTAGAACGCGATGCGCCTGCGTATGAAATGATGCAGCGTCAGACAACCTTCATTCCCTACGTGCTGGCGGTGCCGGTCGGTGCCGCCGTGGAATTTCCCAATCGTGACACCACGCGCCACCAGGCCTATTCCTTCTCGCCGGCCCATCCGTTCAATCTGGATCTCTTTCTGCGTGAGACTCCGCCGCCGGAGTATTTCGACAAGCCTGGCGTGGTGGTGGTGGGCTGCAATATTCACGATTCCATGCAGGCATTCATCATCGTCAGCGAGGCGCCCTATTTCGCCAAGACCGGCGACGACGGCACGGTGTCATTCGACTTGCCACCCGGTAACCATCGCCTGCGCATATGGCATCCGAAACTGGAAGACACCCACTACGAGTGGTGGGAGGGCGAGCTAGCGGGCAATACGTCACGCAGCGTGGCGCTGACGCTCAACGCCAGCCTGCCGGCGGTGGAAAAGCCCTCGGCGCTGGAGCGGCGTTTCCAGCAGGCCCTGCAACAGCGGCAGTCGAACTGACATGTCGTTTCGCCGGCGCTTGCTACTGGTCATGCTGGCGGTGGTGTGCGTCGCTCAGTTGGTGACGGCCGCCGCCACCTTGCTGACCATCCGCCAGGATGTGTTGCAAAAGGGTGAGCAGGAGTTGGATGTCAGCCTCGGCGTTATGCGTCAGCTACTCGATGAGCGTGGCCAGCAGCTACGCAACAACGTGGCCATCCTGACCGCGGATTTTGGCTTCAAAAGTGCTATCAGCTCGCAGGATGTCGGCACTCTGGCAAGCGTTCTTGCCAATCATGGCGCGCGTGCTGGTGCCGATATCGTGCTGTTGGCCGACCCCAAGGGCGATATCCTCGCCAGCAGCAACCATGCCCCCGGCACCCCGATCGGGTTTTCCCGACTATGGCAGCAGGCCCAGCGCGATGGTCAGGCGATCGGCGTAATCCTTGAGGCGGACCTGCCCTATCAGTTCGTGCTGCTGCCGGTGGGCGCGCCCAATCTGGTGGGCTGGGTGGGAATGGGCTTTTTACTCGATGGTCAACTGGCCGACGAGATCGGCCGCTTGACCCGTTTGCAGGTCAGCTTTCTGGTGGATGGCGGTGCGCCGGCGGGAAGCGCTGCAACGAAGTATGTCGCCGGTGCGCTGAAAAGCCAGCCGGACACCGCTATCGCCGGCTTGGCCGCCTCGCTGGCGCAAGGAAGCTACTTGAAGCACAGTGGTCTCGACGAATCGCTGGATGCCCTGACGCGGGCGGCGCTACTGAAGGAAGATGATTCCGCGGGGGCGGATGCGGGACGGGTCTATGCCATTATCCAGAACCCGTGGACCGACCTGCTGGCGATCTTCCAGGCATTGAGCTGGCAGTTGCTGGCCATCTTTGCGTTGACGCTGCTGCTGACCGTGCTGGCCGCCGCCATCAGTGCGCGGGGCATATCATTACCCTTGATGAGGTTGGCCGAAGCCGCTCAGCGTATCGGCCGCGGTGAGCGACTCGAGGGAATGCGGGTTGCCTCTCAGGGTGAGCTAGGCATGTTGGCCAACACCCTGATGACCATGCAAGAGGACATTGCCGAGCGCGAGCGACAGCAATTGTATCAGGCTTGTCACGACCAGCTGACCGACCTTGCCAATCGTCACTCGGCGCAGCAGGACATCGATGCCGCCGCGGCCCGTGAGCTGCCGTTTACGCTGTTGCGGCTGTCGATCAGCGGCTTTCGCGATATCAACGACACCTTCGGCTACGCCACGGGCGACCAAGTGCTGGTGCGGCTCGCCCAACGTCTGCGCGAGTTGCCGGCGCCGCTGCGCCAGGCCTACCGCCTGGGCGGCGATGAGTTCCTGCTGACCATCGACGGCCCCCAGACCCAGGACGATTGGCTGAAGGCGGTACGCAAGCGTCTTGCCCAGCCTATCGAGCTCGACCATGGCGCGCTGCGGCTCAAGCTGGTCTATGGCGAGGTAAACTTTCCACGCCACGGCAGCAATGGCTACTTGTTGTTGAGACGCGCGGAGGTCGCCATGGACATGGCGCAGCAGGCCAACCTCGGTTACCTGCGCTACATGGAAGGCCAGGACGAACAGCATCTGCGCCAGTTGACCCTGGCTCGCGATCTGCAGGAGGCGGCGGCGCGTCAGCAACTGAGCCTGGTCTATCAGCCCAAGATCGCCGCCGCAGGCGGTGAGCTGGTTTCTTTCGAGGCGCTGATGCGCTGGCGGCATCCCGAGCTGGGATTCATTGCGCCGGACGAATTCATCGCCCTGGCCGAGCGCTCCGGTTTCATCGGCCGGCTGACCCAGTGGATGCTCCACACGGTATGTCGTCAACTGGCCGACTGGCAGCGTCAGGGGCAGTGCGTGAACGTGGCGATCAACCTGTCGGCCCAGGACGTGGTTGATCCGGGTCTGCCGGGAATGGTCCGGCAGGCGCTCGACGAGCACGGCCTGGATGCCGGGCGGCTGGCGCTGGAAGTCACCGAGAGCGCGATCATCCAGGATCCCACGCTGGCTCGTACCATGCTCGGCGAGCTTTGCGACAGCGGCCTGCACATCGCCATCGACGACTACGGCACCGGCTATTCGTCGCTGTCGCAGCTCAAGAGCCTGCCGGTTCGCGAGTTGAAGATCGACAAGTCGTTCATCCTCAAGCTCGATCAGCAGTCCGACGACCGGATCATCGTGCGTTCGACCATCGAGCTTGGCCACAACCTGGGGCTCGAGGTGGTTGCCGAAGGCGTCGAGACCCTAGCCTCTCGCGAACTGCTGACGGCGCTGGGCTGCGACTATCTGCAGGGCTATCTGATTTCACGTCCCTTGCCGGCCGAGCAGGTGCTCGACTGGATCGACACCTATCGACGCTGCAAGGCCGACACTTGACCCGGAAATCACCATGATGCATCAGAACTTGAAGTGCCTCGCCCTGGCGGCCGGGCTGAGTGTGGCAGCGCTGATGGCGACCTCGGCCGAGGCGGGCAGCCGCCTGCTGGCGACTGGCGGAGTCACCCAGATCGAGGGTGCGGCGGGTGGGGGCCTCTCGCCATGGGGCGTGCTGGCCGGCACCGCCAGCGATACCGAAGTGGCGGTGACTGCCAGCGCGAGCGCGGCCGAGCTCGACGACTACGGGCTGCGGGTCGAGGGCGTGGCATTCAACTGGCGCGACCGGCTCGAAGTCTCCTATGCCCGTCAGCATCTCGATCTCGATACCCTGGGTGGCGATCTCGAGCAGGCAATCTACGGCGCCAAGCTGCGGCTGTTCGGCGACCCGCTCTACCACCCCTGGGGCAGCTGGAGCCTCGGCATCCAGCACAAGCGGCTCCGCGAAGGGCAGGCGCTGGCCCGCGCGGTGGGGGCCGAGGCGACCCAGGGCAATGACGTCTATCTGGCCGGCAGCAAGCTGCTGTTCGATGCGGTGGCCGGACGCAACCTGCTGGTCAATTTGACGCTGCGCTCGACCCGGGCCAACCAGGGTGGATTGCTGGGCTTCGGCGGCGATCGCGAATCGGAGCGCTCGCTGGTGATGGAAGGTTCGCTGGGGCTGTTCCTGACTCCCCGCTGGGTGGTAGGCATGGAGTATCGCCAGAAACCCGACAATCTCGGCTTTGCCGAGGAGGACGCCTGGCAGGATCTGTTCACGGCGGTATTCATCGACAAGCATGTCTCGTTGACCGGCGCGTGGCTCGATCTCGGCGACATCGCCGGGCTCGACAATCAGCGCGGCGGCTATCTGTCGCTGCAATTGGCCTTTTGATCGGGAGTACGACAATGACTCGCCTGCGTAGCGCTTTTCTCGTCCTTGTGTTGCTGTTGGCCGGCTGTGCCGGCTCGGGCGCCAAACCGCCACCGACACTGTATCAACAGCTCGGCGGCGAAGCGGGCGTTAGCGCCATCGTCGAGGACTTCGCCTATCGGGTCGCCGACGACCCGCAACTGGTGGGATTCTTCGCCAATACCAACATCGACCACCTGGTGGCGTCGCTGGAACAGCAGTTCTGCGCGGTCAGCGACGGCCCCTGCGTCTATCAGGGCCCGCCGATGGACAAGGTGCACCAGTACATGGGCATTCGCGAGACCGATTTCAATCGGCTGGTCGGCAAGTTGCAGGCGGCGTTGCTGGCACAGGGCGTACCCGCCGCGGCGCGCAATCAACTGCTCAAGCGCCTGGCAGCGATGCATGACGATGTGATGCGTCGTCAAGACGGCTAAAGCGGGCAAAGGCCCCGACAGGCAGCATGCCAGGGCGGGTGGGTATGGCTGGAAGTTTAAGCGGCGGCTTACTCTTCGA
The DNA here is from genome assembly GCF_000731955.1 of Halomonas zincidurans B6. Classification (NCBI taxonomy): domain Bacteria; kingdom Pseudomonadati; phylum Pseudomonadota; class Gammaproteobacteria; order Oceanospirillales; family Halomonadaceae; genus Modicisalibacter; species Modicisalibacter zincidurans. The sequence continues at coordinate 3,304,888 of NZ_JNCK01000001.1, forward strand.
AATTGGTTTGCGAATAGAGCGCGCGGGTGCGCAGGGTGTGATCGACCTGCTTGATCGCCTCCAGCGCCTGGGCGCCGTAGGCCTTGTCGACGTCGACCACCACGTAGCCGACCTGCGGGTTGGTCTGCAGGAACTGGCCGGCGATGTTGATGCCGTTCTCGGACAGCACGCGGTTGATCTCGGAGAGCACCCCGGGCACGTTGTCGTGGATGTGCAGCAGGCGGTGCTTGTCCGGGTGGGCGGGCAGCGCCACCTCGGGGAAGTTGACCGAAGTGATGGTGGTGCCGTTGTCGGAGTAGGTGATCAGCTTCTCGGCGACCTCGATGCCGATGTTCTCCTGGGCCTCGAGGGTCGAGCCGCCGATGTGCGGAGTGAGGATCACGTTCTCGAGCCCGCGCAGCGGCGAGACGAACTCCTCGGCGTTGGCCTTGGGCTCGACCGGGAAGACGTCGATCGCCGCGCCCAGCAGCCGGCCGCTGTTGAGCGCCTCGGCGAGCTCCTCGATCACCACCACGCTGCCGCGCGAGGCGTTGATCAGGATGCTGCCCTGCTTCATCAGCGCCAGCTGTTCCTTGCCGATCATCCAGCGCGTCGAGGGCAGGTCGGGGACGTGCAGGCTGACCACGTCGGCGCGCGCCAGCAACTCTTGCAGGCTGCCGACCTGGCGGGCGTTGCCCATGCCCAGCTTGGTGATGGTGTCGTAGAAGATCACGTCGAGGCCCACCGACTCGGCGAGCACCGACAGCTGGGCGCCGATGTTGCCGTAGCCGACGATGCCCAGCGTCTTGCCGCGCGCCTCGTGAGCGTTCTTGGCCGACTTCAGCCAGCCGCCCTGATGCGCGCGGGCGCTCTTCTCGGGGATCCCGCGCAGCAGCATGATCGATTCGGCCAGCACCAGTTCCGCCACCGAGCGGGTGTTGGAGTAGGGCGCGTTGAACACCGGAATGCCGCGCGCCAGGGCGGCGTCGAGATCGACCTGGTTGGTGCCGATGCAGAAGCAGCCCACCGCGGTGAGCTTCTCGGCGGCGGCGAACACCCGCGCGTTGAGCTGGGTGCGCGAACGAATGCCGATGAAGTGGACGTCGCGGATCTTGTCGATCAGCGTGTCCTCGTCCAGTGAGGTCTGCAGATGCTCGATATTGGTGTAACCGGCGTTCAGGAAGTTATCCACCGCCGACTGATGAATGCCCTCAAGCAGCAGGATCTTGATCTTGCTCTTGTCCAGGGACGTTTTGGCCATTGTCGGTTCAACCCTTTTCGTCGCTGACGACGCGCTCGTTGGTGGGAAAGCGACCCGTTGGCTCCGGCTGAAAGAGGCCGCGACCGGTGGCAGGCCAAGCCAGGCAAGGGGTAGCGCAACAGGGCGCCTATCGTAGCACAGCGCCGGCGGGCGACGATGAAAATGCCGCAGCTTGACCATGAGCCCGGTTGATAGGGCGTGTCGGGCCAGCGCCTGCAGGCCGTGTCGGGGCAGGCACCCCGTTGCACAGCGTGTATACTGTCCGGCCAGACCCGTGCGGGCCGGCCATGCGGGCAGGCCCGTTTCGATGAGCGAGAATGGCATGCCAGACAAGGACCCCGCAGCGCCCGCGGATCGCGAGGCGCCGCCCGAGGATTTCGCCGCCACCCTGGAGCGGCTCGAGGCGCTGGTCGGCCAGCTCGAAGCCGGCGAGCTGACGCTGGAGGCGTCGCTGGCGGCCTTCGAGCAGGGCGTGCGGTTGACCCGCGATGCCCAGCGCCGGCTCGATGCCGCCGAGCTCCAGGTCCAGGCGCTGGTCGAACAGCCCGACGGACGCTTCGAAGCGACGCCGTTCACGGCTCCCAATCCGCCCTCGGAGAGCGGCAATGATCGATGAAACCATGGAATGGCCGCTGCGCCTGAGTGCCGATCAGGCGCGCATCAATGCCGAGCTCGAGGAGCTCTTCGCCCATCGCGACACGCCCGCCGATCGGCTCGAGGCGGCGATGCGCTACGCCGTGCTGGGCAACGGCAAGCGCCTGCGCGCGGTGCTGGTGTACACCGCCGGGCGCGCGCTGGGCGCCGACGATGAAACGCTCGATCCGGCGGCGGTGGCGATCGAACTGATCCATGCCTATTCGCTGGTCCACGACGACCTGCCGGCGATGGACGACGACGACCTGCGGCGTGGCCAGCCCACGGTGCACAAGGCCTTCGACGAGGCCACCGCGATTCTCGCCGGCGACGCCTTGCAGACGCTGGCCTTCGAATGGCTGGCCGACGCCGGCCATGGGCGGCTGGCGGCGATGATCCGGGTGTTGGCCCAGGCCGCCGGCCGCGATGGCATGGTCGCCGGCCAGGCGCTCGACCTGGGCGTGGTCGGCGGGCGCATCGACGCCGAGGCGCTGGCCCAGATCCATCGCTACAAGACCGGCGCGCTGATTCGCGCCGCGGTGCTGCTGGGCGGGCTGACGGCGGTGCCGATGAGCGACCCGCGACTGCAGCACCTGGAGCGTTACGCCAGCGCCATCGGCCTGGCCTTCCAGATCCATGACGACATTCTCGATGTCACCGGCGATACCGCCACGCTGGGCAAGGCCTCGGGCGCCGACGCCGCCCGCGACAAACCCTCCTATCCGGCCCTGATGGGCCTCGAGGCGGCTCGCGCCAAGGCCGACGAGCTGCTCGACGAGGCGCTGGCGGTGATCGCCCCGCTGGGCGAGGCCGGTGAGCCGTTGGCCGGTCTGGCCCGCTACATGATCGAGCGCGACTATTAAAGAGCCCTTATGAAGCTGTTCGACGAGATTCCTGTCGAGCGCCCGGCGACGCCGTTGCTCGACACCATCGATACGCCCGCCGCGCTGCGTGCCATGAACGCGGCCCAGCTCGATACGCTGGCCGATGAGCTGCGCGCCTACCTGCTCTACAGCGTGGGCTGCAGCGGTGGCCACTTCGGCGCCGGGCTGGGCGTGGTCGAGCTGACCATCGCCCTGCATCACGCCCTCGAGACGCCCCACGACCGAGTCGTCTGGGATGTCGGCCACCAGGCCTACCCGCACAAGATCCTCACCGGGCGCCGCGAGGCGATGCACAGCATCCGCCAGTTCGGCGGGCTGGCGGCGTTTCCGCGTCGCGCCGAGTCGCAGTACGACACCTTCGGCGTCGGCCATTCCAGCACCTCGATCAGCGCCGCGCTGGGCATGGCGCTGGCCGCGCGCACCCGCGGCGAGAAGCGCCGGGTGTGCGCGGTGATCGGCGACGGCGCGCTGACCGCCGGGATGGCCTTCGAGGCGCTGGCCCACGCCGGCCACGTCGACGCCAACCTGCTGGTGGTGCTCAATGACAACGAGATGTCGATCTCCGAGAACGTCGGCGGCATGGCCAGCTACCTGGCGCACATCTTCTCCAGCAAGACCTACATCAGCGTGCGCGAGGGCGGCAAGAAGGTACTCTCGCGGCTGCCCGGCGCGCTCGAGCTGGCGCGGCGCACCGAGGAACACATGAAGGGCATGGTCAGCCCGGCGACGCTGTTCGAGGAGATGGGCTTCAACTACATCGGCCCGATCGACGGTCACGATCTGCCGGGATTGGTGCAGACGCTGCGCAACCTGCGCGATCTCGACGGCCCGCAGTTTCTGCACATCAAGACCTGCAAGGGCAAGGGCTTCCGCCCGGCGGAGGCCGACCCGATCGGCTATCACGCCATCACCAAGCTCGAGAAGGGCGCCCCTGAACCGGCGCCGAAGGTGGAGCCGCTGTCGCCCAGCGACCAGCCCCCGGTAGTCCTCAGGGCCGAGCCGCGCAAGTATTGCAACGTGTTCGGCGACTGGCTGTGCGACATGGCCGCCGCCGATGCGCGGTTGATCGGCATCACCCCGGCGATGCGCGAAGGCTCCGACCTGGTGCGCTTCTCCAGGGAGTATCCCGAGCGCTACTACGACGTGGCGATCGCCGAGCAGCACGCGCTGACCCTGGCTGCCGGCTTCGCCTGCGAGGGCATGAAGCCGGTGGTGGCGATCTATTCGACCTTCCTGCAACGCGGCTACGACCAGCTGATCCATGACATCGCCGTGCAGCACCTCGACGTGACCTTCGCCATTGACCGCGCCGGGCTGGTCGGCGAGGACGGCCCGACCCATCACGGTGCGCTGGATCTTTCCTACCTGCGCTGCGTGCCGGGCCTGGTGATCCTGGCGCCGGCCGACGAGGCCGAATGCCGGGCGATGCTCAGCACCGCCTATCATCATATCGGCCCCGCGGCGGTACGCTATCCGCGCGGCAAGGGCCCCGGCTCACTGCTGCCCGAGAGTCTGGAGACTCTCGAGATCGGCCGCGCCGAGGCGCGTCGGACAGGCGGCGGCGACGTCGCCCTGCTGGCCTTCGGCAGTCTCAACGGCCCGGCCGCCGAGGTCGCCGAACGCCTCGACGCCACGCATATCAACATGCGCTCGGTGAAACCGCTGGACCGTCAGGCGGTGCTCGACGCGGCGCGCGCTCATCGGCTGGTGGTGACCCTCGAGGAGAGCGTGATCGCCGGCGGCGCGGGTAGTGGCGTCAACGAACTGTTGGCCGCCGAGGGCGTGCAGGTGGCATTGCTCAACCTGGGCCTGCCCGATGCCTTCGTCGAGCACGGCAAGCCCGGCGAGCTGCTTAAGTCCTGCGGGCTTGATGCCGGCGGCATCGAGGCATCGATTCGCCGTCGGCTGGCCGCCGATCCTTCATCATGAATCGGCGCACCCGCGTCTGACACAGCACACGAGGACACCATGGCAATCCTGATCGGGGCGATTCTGGGGTACATGATCGGCCGCTGGCCGGGGCTGTTGATCGGCGCGCTGCTCGGCTACTGGCTCGGCCGGCGCCTGGCCCGCGGCATCGGCGTCGCCCGGGTCGCCCAGTTGCAGATGCAGTTTCTGGATTCGACCTTCGCGGTGATGGGCTGCATCTGCAAGGCCGACGGCCAGGTCACCGACGCCGAGGTCCAGGTCGCCGAGACGCTGTTCACGCGCATGCGCATGAGCGGCGACATGCGCAACCGCGCCCGCGACGCCTTCGAGCGCGGCAAGGCCGACGACTTCGATCTCGACGCCGAGCTCGCCGAGGTACGGCGCGTCACCCGCGGCCAGCGTGCGTTGCTGCAGGTATTCCTGCAGGTCCAGCTGTCGGCGATCGCCGCCGACGGCAAGCTCGACCCGGCCGAGCACGAGATGATCCTGCGGGTGGCCCGCGGGCTGGGCTGCTCGGAGGCCGAGATCGCCCAGATCGAGGCGATGCTGCGTGGCGAGGCCGGCCAGGCGGGCGGTGGGCCGCCGTCCGGCCAGGCCCTGGAGGACGCCTACCGGGTACTCGGCGTCGAGCGCGACGCCAGCGATGCCGAGCTCAAGCGCGCCTATCGCCGGCTGATGAGTCAGAACCATCCCGACAAGCTGGCCGGCAAGGGCCTGCCCGAGAGCATGCGCGAGATCGCCGAGGCGCGGACCCGCGAGATCACTCACGCCTACGACCAGATCAAGCAGGCCCGCGCCGCCGGCAGTTGATCGCCGCCGGCGGGGCCGGGCAGAGGTAGAGCGAGGAGAGCACACATGGGCAACATTCTGCTGGCGCTGGGCGTCGTTCTGCTGGCGGCCAGCGCGCTGGGCCTGTGGGGGCTGCATCGCTTCAGCGCGCGCCTCGCCCGCCGCGCCGAGGCCGACGTGCCGCCGGCCGGGCGCTTCGTCGACACGCCCGAGGGGCGCGTGCATCTGGTCGAAGCCGGCCAGGGGCCGCCGCTGGTGCTGATCCACGGGCTGGGCGGGCAGCTGCAGCACTTCACCTACGCCCTGGTCGAGCGGTTGGCCGGCGACTTTCATGTGATCGTCGTGGACCGGCCCGGCTCGGGCTACTCCGAGCGCAGCGCAGACGATGCCGGCCTCGCCACCCAGGCCCGGCAGATTCGCGCTGCCTGGCGCGCCTTGGGCGTCGAGCGGCCATGGCTGGTCGGCCATTCGCTGGGCGGCGCGGTGGCGCTGGCGCTGGCCGAGGACTATCCCGACGAGGTGGCGGGTCTGGCGCTGCTGGCGCCGTTGACCGCTCAGGAAGCCGAGGTGCCGCCGGCCTTTCGCGGCATGGCGATCCGCTCGCCGCGCTGGCGACGCATCGTCGCCGACACCTTTGCCGCGCCGCTCGGCGTGCGCTATGCATCGCGCCTGCTGGCCGCGATCTTCGCCCCCGAGCCGGTGCCCGCCGACTTTGCGACACGCGGCGGCGGCCTGCTGGCGATGCGCCCGCAAGCCTTCTACGCCAACTCGAGCGATCTGGTGATGCTCGAGAGCGACTTGCCGGCACTGATTCGCCGTTATCCTGAGCTGCGCCTGCCGGTGACGATCCTGTTCGGCGAGCGCGACCGGATACTCGACCCGGCACGCCACGGCACGGCCGTGCGAGGCAAGGTGCCCGGCCTGAGCGTGGAGACCCTGCCTGGTGCGGGCCACATGCTGCCGCTCACCCGCCCCGACGAGACCGCGGCGTTCATCCGCCGGGTGGTGGCCCGAGCCTGCGAATGATTCGACCTGGTCGTCTGTGGCCTGGATGTTGCCTCAGGTGCCGTGATGATCGCGCGGATAATGGGTTTCACAGAGGTTTGTCCGATTGAGCGCCGTACCGGGGTGTACGGTCGAGTGAGGCAGAAATTGTCTGTGGAATCAAAGAGCAAGCGAGGGCGCGAGCGACCTGGTGCACTATTCGGGTTAGGGCGCCTCAGGCCTGGGGCGCGAGCACCGCGGTGTAGACCGCGAAGTAGTGAAACACGCTGCCGCCGAGCACGAACAGATGCCAGATGGCGTGGTGGAAGGGGATCGCGCGGATCGCGTAGAACACCACGCCCAGCGTGTAGGTGATGCCGCCGGCCACCAGCAGCGTAATGCTGGTATCGGAGAGATAGGTGCCCATGGCGTCGCTGGCGAGCACGATCAGCCAGCCCATCACCAGGTAGACCGCCACCCGCAGCACGCCGAAGCGCTGCGGCCAGATCAGCTTGAGGGCGATGCCGCCGATCGCCAGCGACCAGATGACGGCGAACAGCGTCCAACCCAGCGGGCCGCGCAGATTGACCAGTAAAAAGGGCGTGTAGGTACCGGCGATCAGCGCGTAGATCGCGCAATGATCGACCACCTTGAGCGCGCGCTTGAGGCGTGGCCGGCGCACGCCGTGGTAGAGCGTCGAGGCGCTGTAGAGCAGCACCAGAGTGGCGCCGTAGAGGCTGACGCCGACGATCTTCCAGGGGTCGACGTGGGTGGCGAGGCTGGCCAGCGCGATCAGCACCACCATGCCGGCCAGGGCGAGGGCCGCGCCGATGCCGTGACTGATGCAGTGCAGCAGCTCCTCGAGCAGACTGTAGGCATCGTCGCCCGGATGAGCGGTCGTATTGCGCAAACGGGAATCGGGCATTGCCTTGGCTCCTCGTTGGAAACGAAAACCCCCGACGGGCCCGCTTCAGGGCTTGCGCCGGCTTTCCACGTCGCCCGCCGGGGTGAAATCCTCCAGCGCCATCAAATGGCCGAGCTTGCCGGCCTTGGTCGACAGATAATGTTCGTTGTGGGGGTTGCGGCCGGTGGTTAGCGCCAGTCGCTCGCTGATGGTCACGCCGTCACGGGTCAGGGCGTCGACCTTGCGCGGGTTGTTGGTCATCAGCTTCAGCGAGCGCACGCCGAGGTGCTCGAGCATCGGCACGCACAGATCGTAGCGGCGCAGGTCGGCGTTGAATCCCAGGTGCTCGTTGGCCTCGACGGTGTCGTAGCCCTGGTCCTGCAGATGATAGGCGCGGATCTTGTTGAGCAGGCCGATGCCGCGACCTTCCTGGCGCAGGTAGAGCAGCACGCCGCGGCCCTCGGCGGCGATCCGCTTGAGCGCTTCCTGGAGCTGGTAGCCGCAGTCGCAGCGCATCGAGAACAGCGCGTCGCCGGTCAGGCACTCCGAATGCACGCGGCCGAGCACCGCCTCGCCGATCGACACGTCGCCCAGCGTCAGGGCGATATGGTCCTTGCCCGTCGCTTCGTCCTCGAAGCCGTGCATGGTGAAGGTGGCCCAGGGCGTGGGCAGTTGGGAGGCGGCGATGAAGCGTATCGTCACGATGATCCTCGACTGCGAACCGGCGGGCACCAGCGCCCGGCCGATGTAAACGACCCATGATAGCAGGTTAGTGGGCATGGCTCATCAGCGGCGCGTCGTGTTGGGTGCCCATAGGCAAGGGGGCGTCGGATGCCCGGCCATCCGCTACAATTGGCGCAAACTCACGAGTCGACGAGAGCCCGATGGAACTTCACAACGACCGCCTTCTTCGCGCCCTGGCCCGCCAGCCGGTGGATCGCACTCCGGTATGGATGATGCGCCAGGCCGGGCGTTATCTGCCCGAGTACCGCCGGGTGCGCGGCGAGGCCGGCAGCTTCATGGACCTGTGCCGGGATACCGCGCGGGCCTGCGAGGTCACCCTGCAGCCGCTCGAGCGCTACCCGCTGGATGCCGCGATCCTGTTTTCCGACATCCTGACCATCCCCGACGCGATGGGCCTGGGGCTGTACTTCGAGACCGGCGAGGGCCCCAAGTTCAAAAAACCGGTGCGTACCCAGGCCGATGTCGAGGCGCTGAGCCTGCCCGACACCCAGCGCGATCTCGATTACGTGATGAACGCCGTCGCCGCGGTGCGTCGCGAACTCAATGGCCGGACGCCGCTGATCGGTTTCTCGGGCAGTCCCTGGACGCTTGCCACCTACATGGTCGAGGGCGCCTCGAGCAAGGACTTCCGCCACGTCAAGGGCATGCTCTACGGCAATCCCGAGGCGATGCACCAGTTGCTCGACCTGCTGGCCCAGGCGGTCACCGACTATCTCAATGCGCAGATTCGCGCCGGCGCCCAGGTCGTGCAGATCTTCGATACCTGGGGCGGCACGCTGTCGACGCCGGCCTATCGGGAATTCTCGCTGCGCTACATGGAGCAGATCGTCGCCGGGCTGATCCGCGAACACGAGGGTCGTCATGTACCGGTGATCCTGTTCACCAAGAACGGCGGCCAGTGGCTCGAGCATCTCGCCGCCAGCGGCGCCGATGCGCTGGGCCTGGACTGGACCACCGAGCTCAGCGACGCCCGCGAGCGGGTCGGCCATCGCGTGGCGCTGCAGGGCAATCTCGACCCCAACGTGCTGTTCGCCCGGCCGGCGGCGATTCGCGCCGAGGTGGCGCGGATACTCGACAGCTACGGCGCCGGTCCGGGGCATGTCTTCAACCTGGGCCATGGCATCAGCCAGTTCACCGAGCCCGAGCGGGTCAGCGCCTTCCTCGAGGCGCTCCACGAACTCAGCCCGGCCTATCATGCCGACTGAGCGTGTGGCGCAGGCGATGACTCGCCATCGCCGCTGGCTGGCGCTGGTGCCTGGCGACGCTTGTGCCGGGCGCGTGGCTGACCCGTCCGGCGTGTCACGCGTTCTTCGAGTGGCGCGCGCATGCGGCGTGCTTGGCATTTCTCGAGCGCATCATCCTGGTGCCTGCCGCCAGCCTGCTGCGACTTTGCGGCGCGTCGGCTCTGGCGCTGACAGTGCCTGGTTGCGTTGGGTCTACGTTGACTGAAGGTGACTTAAGGATAGGCGACAGATTGGAACACTCCTTGCTAGCGTTATAGGGCCATGCTTGAGCATGCACTCAAATGACAACGCAAGGGAGTCGATTCCACTATGCGACACAAGAACAAGAGCCTGTTACTGCTGTCTGCCGCCGTGCTGGCTGCCTCCGTGGCCTCCCAGGCCCAGGCGGCCATGCTCGACGACGTCAAGAGTAACGGCGAGTTCCGCTGCGGCGTGAGTACCGGTCTGCCCGGTTTCTCCGCACCGGACGAGAACGGCAACTGGCAGGGGCTCGACGTGGAAGTCTGTCGCGGCGTTGCGGCCGCCGTATTCGGCGATCCACAGGCCGTGAGCTTCACTCCGCTGACCGCCAAGGAGCGCTTCACCGCGCTGCAATCCGGCGAAATCGACGTACTGTCGCGCAACACGACCTGGACCGCGACCCGCGACAACTCCCTGGGTCTGAACTTCGCCGGTACCAGCTTCTACGACGGCCAGGGCTTTTTGATCCGCAAGGAGCTGGGCATCAACAGCGCCACCGAGCTCGACGGCGCCTCGATCTGTGTGCAGTCCGGCACCACCACCGAACTCAACATGGCCGATTACTTCAAGGCCAACGACATGCAATTCCAGCAGGTCGCTTTCGACACCACCGACCAGACCGCGCAGGGCTTCGACAGCGGCCGCTGCGACGTACTGACTTCCGATTCCTCGCAGCTCGCCGCGCTGCGTCTGCAGCTCCAGGACCCGTCCAGCGTCAAGATCCTTCCCGAGCGTATCTCCAAGGAGCCGCTAGGCCCCGTGGTGCGCCAGGGCGACGATCAGTGGTTCGATATCGTCAAGTGGTCGCTGTTCGCCATGCTCAACGCCGAGGAACTGGGCGTGACCAGCGAGAACGTCGACGACATGAAGGCCAACCCGCCGAATCCCGATGTCGCGCGCCTGCTGGGTACCGACGGTCGCTACGGCGAGCAGCTCGGCCTGAGCAACGACTGGGCTTACAACATCATCAAGCTGGTGGGCAACTACGGCGAGATCTACGCCAAGACCGTGGGCGCCGATTCGCCGCTGGAGATCGAGCGCGGCATCAACGCCCTGTGGACGGACGGCGGCATCCAGTACGCTCCGCCGATTCGCTAAGCGCGACGTGATGTCCTCGCACCGCACGCCGTGAGCGTGCGGTGCATTTATTCTGCCCGAAGTAGAGACATTCCATGTTGCGTCCATCCACTTCCACCTCCCGCCGCGGGCGTGGTCCCCTGTGGCGTGATCCGGCCATCCGCGCCCTGATGGTGCAGATCGCGCTGTTCGTGGGGCTGGCTGTCGTCATTGGCTTTTTGGTCCACAATACGCTGGCCAACCTCGAGGCGCGCGGCATCCGTACCGGCTTCGACTTCCTCGGCGAGCGTGCGGGCTTCTCGATTCCACAGACGCCGATCGACTATTCCAGCGACGATTCCTACGGCCGCACCTTCGTCATCGGACTGCTCAACACGCTGCTGGTCTCGGCGCTGGGCATCATTGCCGCGACGATCATCGGCTTCACGGTGGGCATCGCCCGGCTCTCGCCCAACTGGCTGCTGGCCAAGCTGGCGGCGATCTACGTCGAAGTGTTCCGCAACATACCGCTGCTGGTACAGATCCTGTTCTGGTATTTTGCGGTTTTGCGCTCGCTGCCCTCGCCACGGCAGAGCCTGTCGTTGTTCGAGGCTTTGTATTTCAACGTGCGTGGCCTGGTGATGCCGGCCCCGCAGCCCCTGGAGGGCTTCGCCGCCACGCCCTGGGCGTTGCTGGTGGCGATCGTCGCCGCCGTGGCGCTGGGGATCTTCGCGCGCAAGCGTCAGGCCGCCACCGGCAAGGCGCTGCCCGTCTATTGGTTGGGCGCGGCGATCATCGTCGGTTTGCCGTTGATCGTGTTCGTGACCACCGGCATGCCGCTGGAATGGTCGATGCCCGAGATGACCGGCTTCAACTTTCGCGGCGGCATCAACGTCATGCCGGAACTGATGGCGCTATGGCTGGCATTGTCAGTCTATACCGCGGCGTTCATCGCCGAGATCGTGCGTTCGGGCATCCAGTCAGTACCCCACGGCCAGACCGAGGCCGCGCACTCGCTGAGCCTGCCGGGGGGGATCGCGCTGCGCAAGGTCGTGATTCCCCAGGCAATGCGCGTTATCGTGCCGCAGTTGACCAGCCAGTACCTGAACCTGATCAAGAATTCGTCGCTGGCCACCGCCATCGGCTATCCCGATATCGTCGCGGTATTCGCCGGCACCACGCTCAACCAGACTGGCCAGGCGATCGAGATCATCGCCATGACCATGGCCGTGTATCTGCTCATCAGTCTGATGGTATCGCTGCTGATGAACATCTATAACGCGCGCACGCTGCTCAAGGAGCGTTGAGATGGCCTCGACTATCAATCCCGTCCGTACCCCAATGATCGAGGCCCGCCAACCGCCCAACCAGAGCCGAGGTCTGGTCGGCTGGCTGCGTGCCAACCTGTTCTCCAGTCCCGTCAACTCGATCGTCTCGGTCGTCACCATCGTGTTGTTGGTTCGGTTGATCTGGCCGTTTCTGGAGTGGAGCTTGTTTGACGCCGACTGGCTCGGCACCACCCGCGAGGACTGCAGCGGCGACGGCGCCTGCTGGGTGTTCATCTCGGCGCGCTTCGAGTCGATCGTCTACGGCTTCTACCCGGACGTGGCGCGTTGGCGGGTCGATATCGTGTTCGCCTTGATGGCGCTGCTGATCGCCTGGCTGGCGATCCCGCGCTTGCCGGTCAAGCGTTGGGTGGGGCTGTTCACTCTGGTCGGTTTTCCGGTCATCGCCTATTTCCTGCTCCTCGGCGGCAGCTTCGGGCTGCTGTACGTACCGACCCGCGAATGGGGCGGGCTGATGCTGACGCTGACCATCGCCACGGTGGGCATCGTCGGCTCCCTGCCGCTGGGTGTGCTGCTGGCGCTCGGCCGGCGCTCGAAAATGCCGCTGATCAAGGGCGTGAGCGTGATCTTCATCGAGTTCTGGCGCGGTGTGCCGCTGATCACCGTGCTGTTCATGGCCTCGGTGATGTTGCCGCTGTTCGTGCCGTCGGAGATCGAATTCGACAAGCTGCTGCGTGCGCTGATCGGCATCATGTTCTTCTGGAGCGCCTACATGGCGGAGGTGGTCCGCGGCGGCCTGCAGGCGATCGACAAAGGCCAGAACGAGGCCGGCCAGGCGCTGGGTCTGGGCTACTGGCGGCGTATGGCGCTGATCATCCTGCCGCAGGCGCTGAAACTGGTCATTCCCGGCATCGTCAACACCTTCATCGCGCTGTTCAAGGATACTTCGCTGGTGCTGATCATCGGCCTGTTCGACCTGCTGGCGATTATCCGCGCGGGGCTGACCGACACCAACTGGCTGGGCTTCGCGATGGAAGGCTATGTGTTCGCGGCGCTGGTGTTCTGGATCTTCTGCTTTGGCATGTCGCGCTACAGCCAATACATCGAGCGCCGGCTGCACACCGGGCATTAGCATCGGCCAGTCGTCATCTCAAGGCGCCGCATGGACATACAACAAGACAATCCATTTCAGGAAGCACCTGCATGAGCGAAGCAACTGCCTCAAAGGACAACGGCACCGAGCCGATGATCGAGATCCAGCAGCTCAACAAGTGGTACGGCGATTTCCACGTGCTGCGCGATATCGACCTGACCGTCAAGCGTGGCGAGCGGATCGTCATCTGCGGGCCCTCGGGGTCCGGCAAGTCGACGCTGATCCGCTGCATCAACCACCTCGAGGCTCACCAGCAGGGTGATATCCTCGTCGGTGGCGTGCACATGACTCAGGACATCAAGCGCATCGAGCAGATCCGCCGCCAGGTGGGCATGGTGTTCCAGCACTTCAATCTATTTCCGCATCTCACGGTGCTCGAGAACTGCTGCCTGGCGCAGGTCTGGGTGCAGAGACAGCCGCGCCGCGAGGCCGAGAAGAGCGCCATGAAATACCTCGAGCGGGTACAGATCGCCGATCAGGCCAAGAAATATCCGGGCCAGCTGTCCGGCGGCCAGCAGCAGCGCGTGGCGATCGCTCGCGCGCTGTGCATGCGCCCCGAGGTGATGCTGTTCGACGAGCCGACCTCGGCGCTCGACCCGGAGATGATCAAGGAGGTGCTCGACGTCATGGTCGAACTGGCCCATGAGGGCATGACCATGCTCTGCGTGACCCACGAGATGGGCTTCGCCAAGACCGTCGCCGACCGGGTGATCTTCATGGACCAGGGCCAGATCATCGAGCAGGCGCCGCCCGAGACGTTCTTCAACAATCCGCAATCCGAGCGCACCCAGCTGTTCCTCAGCCAGATCCTCGGTCACTGACGTCGCACCGCGCCACACCCATCGCTACAGGCTGGGCTCCTGGCGGGACGGGGCGCCCTTGTTGCTGCGCGATGCCTTGCCTTCCTCGTCCAGCGCCTGGCGCGCCGAGAAGGGGCGACGAGGCTGAACGACCCGGACATTGCCGACGGCTTCCTCGTCCAGGATGGCGGGCTCGGTTGCGGGCCTGGCCTCGCTGACCCAGGCGCTGTCGGGGTCGTGAATCGCCGGTCGCCGGTCGAAGGCGCGCGTCACCACGGCGCCTGGGCCTTGGCGCAAGCCGGCGAGATGGTAGGGCAGCATCAACAGCTCGGCGAGCAGCCGCAGGCCGACCAGCGCCAGCAGCCACAGGCCGGTATCCAGCACCAGCGTCGGCCAGCGCTCGGCCCACGAGCCGCCGGCCAGCAACGGGCTGCGCATCGCCAGCCAGGCGAGTCCGGCGATCACCAGCGTGAGTTGGGCCACCACGTGGCAGAACACCAGGGTGCGCCGCGGCAGCGGGCGGCGCAGAAGCAAAAAATTGCGCATCGTGCTGTTTCTCTCCGATTGAATCTTCACGCATGACGGCGCGGTCGCTTTTCGGCAGTCCTTGCCGGTTAACCGATACTAACAGCTAAGCATGAAGGGAGAGAAACGCCTTTCAGGCGTTCGAGATCGGGCATGGCGGTCTCCTGGTGGCGTCGCTTGCAGCATAGCGTCTGCGATGTTTGCCACGCAGCATTCGCGGGACTAGGCTCAGCGGTGCAAGGAGCCAAGGAGCGTCGCGAGCCCGGGCGTTCCGCTATCCACCGGGAAGGAGGCGTTCGATGTCGAGCCCCGAGCACAAGCAGAAGATCTGGAAACTGATCAGCGACATCAAGGTCGGCATGCTGGTGACGCTGGACGGCCCGCAGCCGCGCGCCCGGCCGATGCATCTGGTCCAGGACGCCTACGACGGCACGCTGTGGTTCTACACCCGGCGCAGCGCCGAGAGGTCTTCGAGACCCAGGCCGACCAGGACGTGTGCCTCAGCTTTTCCGACCAGGAGGAGGGCGTGTATGTCTCGCTGTCCGGCACGGCGCGGCTCAACGACGATCGCGCGTTGATCGACAAGTACTGGAATCCGTTCGTCGCCGCCTGGTTTGCCGACGGCAAGGACGATCCCGACCTGACGCTGATGGAGATCAAGGTCGCGTTCGGCGAGCACTGGAAGGCCCGCGAGAGCAAGGTGTTCCAGCTCTACGAGGTCGCCAAGGCCAACGTCAAGAAGGGCAGCCAGCCCGATATGGGCGAGAACGAGAAGTTCGGCTGATTCTAGCGACCCGCAGCGTCATCCCCCACGCCCGGCTTTGTAGCCGGGCGTTTTTGTTGATCGGCATGCACCATCGCGGTGCGCTGCGCTTTCGGCTATGCTCGGGGGCCGGTCGCTCGGCCGGTAACCGTCATTCGGCGATACGCCCGGTTGTTGCATGGCGATGGCGGCTGACGCTGGGTGTCGCCACGTCATCGTCCGTCGTGGATCGCCGTTCGTGGAGAGTGCCATGTCCTCGTCGCTGCTGGGAATCCTGATCATGTGCGCGGGCGTGCTGTGCCTGGCGCTGGGCGATGCGATCTCGAAATGGCTGGGCGGCAGCTTCGACCCGATCCAGATCATCTTCTTTCGCACGCTGGTCTCGCTGCCGCTGATCGCTTTGCTGGCACGCTTCAATGGCGGCTGGGCCTCGCTCAAGACGCATCGCCCGGGCGTGCACCTGCTGCGCGGGTTGATCTTCACCGGCACCATGTTCTTCTTCGTCACCGGGCTGACCCTGCTGCCGCTCGCCGAGACCACGGCGATCGCCTTCGCCGCACCGCTGTTCGTCACCCTGCTCTCCGGGCCACTGCTCAAGGAGCGCGTCGAGGCGGTACCGTTCGTCGCTTCGCTGGTCGGCTTCGGCGGGGTGCTGATCGTGGTGCGGCCCGGCGCGGCGGGCTTTCAGTGGGGCGCGCTGATCGTCGTCGGCGCGGCGGTATGCTATGCGCTGATGATGATCACCGCGCGGCTCTATGGCGGCAAGGAGCGGCTGTGGGCGATGGTCTTCTACGCCACATTGGTGCCGATGCTGGTCAGTGCCGCCCTGCTGCCCGGCGTCTGGCGGACGCCGCACGGGCTGCACTGGCTGGGCTTTCTCGCCGCGGGGGTTCTCGGCGTGGGCGCGATTTCGTGCATCACCCTGGCCTTTCGTTACGCGCCGGCGGCGCTGGCCGCCCCTTTCGACTACACGGCGATGGTCTGGGCGGTACTGCTCGGCTGGTGGCTGTGGGGCGAAGTGCCGGACGTCTGGGTATTCGTCGGCGCCGGGGTGATCATAGCCAGCGGCGTGGCGATCGCCGTGCATGAGCGCCGGGTAGCGATCAAGGCGCGCCCATCGACATGAACGCCGGGTACTAGCGGCGACAAGAAAGTTGTGTCAAAGCTGGAAGTTAATAATAATCATTGTTATAAGATATTTCACCGCATGACGATTCATGCCGTGCCAACCGCAACGACAACAGAGACAGGAGTGACGCATGACACAGCGACACAATACGGGGTGGCTCAAGGTGTGCAGCCAGTCGGCGATGGGCCTTGTCCTGGGTGCCGTCGTCGGTACGGCCCAGGCGAGTGGAACGATGAGCGGCTATCAGGACGATGTCGAGTCCCTCGACGCTGCTCTGGGCAGCCTCGTCGAGTCCTACCGTGCCGATACGCAAACCGGCGACGAACTGGCGACCTTCAAGCAGCAGTGGGAGAGCGTCGAGTATCACGAGGCCGTGGAAGACAACGCCAAGCCGCTGTACCCGCTCATCTGGCAGGCCATAGGTCAACTCGAGAACACGCTGGACGACTCGGCGGCGCCGTCGGCGGTGGAAAGCGCCGCGAACCGTGTGCGGGCCACGTTGTGGCAGGGCCTCGGTGCCTTGCGACTGGCGACGTCCAAAGCCGCCGGGCAACCCCAGGAGGGCTCGGCTGAGAGTGGCGAGACGCCGATCACGGCTATCAAGGAGGCGCTCGATGAGGCACTGGGCGAGTATTACGAAGGCGAAATCGACGAGGCCAAGACGCTGGTCAGTGACGCCTACATGCAGCGTTTCGAGGGCCTCGAGGGTGGACTGATCGAGCTCGATCCCGAGCTGGTCGAAGGGCTCGAGGAAGACTTCAACGCGAGCTTGCCGAATGCCATGGAGAGCGGCAAGGACGAGCAGGTCGCCACGCTGGTAAAATCGATGAAGGCGCGGCTCGATCAGAGCCGCGAATTGCTTGCCGGACAGGAAACGGTCGAGGTCTTTTGACATGGACAGGCGAACCTTGCTGAAATCGGGCCTGGCATTGGGGTTGCTGGGCCCGGCGCGGGTCTTGGCAGCCTCCCAGGAGGCCCAGGCACTCTCGGTCGACGCCTTGCCCGAGCTGAAGGGTAGCCTGACCCTCTATCTGGGACGCGGTGAAGGGGGGCTGTACGAGACGCTCATCGAGGCAATCCGTAAGCGCAACCCGCAACTGGATCTCAACGTCCGGCGCGGGCCATCGGCGTCGCTGGCCAACACCTTGGTCGCCGAACATCAGGCCGGTGTGCAGCGGGCGGATGCCTTCTGGTCGATCGATGCCAGTTCGCTGGGACTGGTCGTCGACCAGGGGATGGCGCGAGCGGTGCCCGAGGCCTTGCGTGCGCCGGTCCGCGAGCCGTTTAGTGCTGACGCCTGGGTGCCGATCTCCGGACGCATCCGTACGCTGCCCTTCAATCCCCAGCGTGTCACGGCCGAGCGGCTGCCCGACGACATCATGGCCTTCGCCGACAGCGACCTGAAACTCGGTTGGGCACCGGCCTACGGTGCCTTTCAGTCGTTTCTGACGGCGATGCGCCTGCTCGAGGGTGAACAGCGCACCCTCGAGTGGCTACGGGGGGTCAAGCAGCGGGCCACCAGCTATGCTGGCGAGTTCGGCGTGGTAATGGCGGTGGAGCGTGGCGAGATCGATGCGGGTTTCGCCAATCACTATTACACGCTGCGTCTCAAACAGGGCAAGCCGTCGGCCTCGGTGGCCCTGGGCTTCACCGACGGCGATGCAGGCTCGCTGGTCAATGCCTCGGGCGTGGCACTGTTGAGCGACAATCCTGCCGCCGCCGGCCTGGTGCGTTATCTGCAAACTCAGCAGGCGCAGCGGTTTCTGGCCGAGGAAGCCTTCGAATTGCCGATGGTCAAAGGTGTGGCGATGCCCGCTGGACTGCCGCCGATGAGCGATATTAATCCTCCCCAGGTGGAACTTTCGCAGCTGGCTGACCTGCGGCCAACGTTGGCGCTGATGCGCGAAGCCGGTGTGCTGTGACGCCATCGCGGGTCAATGTATGGCTGAGCGGGCTTGTCGCGGCGGTGATCCTGGCCCCGGTGGCGGTGCTGTTCATGTTGAGCCTGAGTGCGGATGTCGACTTGGCTGGGCAGATCGCGGCCATCACCGTCAATTCCCTGGCGCTGGCGCTGCTGACGGTGCTGGGCTCCGTGGCGATCGGCGTGCCGTTGGCGTTGGTCACCAGTTATGCCGACCTTCCGGGGCGACGTTTCTGGGTGGCGACGCTTTCCGCGCCGCTGGCGGTGCCCAGCTATCTCGGCGCGTTCGCGTTCTTCGCTGCCTTTGGTCCGGGAGGCGAGTTGAGTGTGCTCAGCGGGTTGCCGCTGCCGCCGGTCAAGGGACTGGCGGGTGCCACCTTGGTGATGACCCTGTATACCTTTCCTTTCGTGCTGCTCAGCACCCGGGCGGCGCTGGCCGGGCTGGACGTCAGTGTGCTCGAGGCGGCGCGCACGTTGGGCATGCCGCTGCCCACGGCATTGTGGAAAGTGGTCTTGCCTCGCGTACGTAACGGCATTGCTGCGGGTGCGCTGCTGGTGGCGTTGTACACGCTCTCGGATTTCGGCACGCCGGCGCTTCTTCAACTGGATACCTTCACCCGGGTGATCTTCGTCGAGTACAACGCCTTTGGTCTCGATCGGGCGGCATTGCTGTCGTTGCAGCTGCTGGGCTTTGTCGCGCTGATCCTGTTGCTCGAGTCACGACTCAGGGCGTCGCGCGAACGCCCCGGCAGGACAATGACCCTCAAGTTGCCCGGTGCGATAAAGGTGCTTTGTCTGGTCGGCGCCAGCGTGATCGTGCTCGCGGCGCTGGCCTTGCCGGTGGCGATCTTCACTCTCTGGCTGGTCCGCGACGGGGCCGTCGGCTTCGATCCCGGCTACTTGTTGAATTCCGTGTATGTCTCGCTGCTGGCCGCCGTAGCGACCGTCCTGGTGGCCCTGCCGGTCGCCTTTGCAGCCTCGGCAGGGCGGCTTGGACGACTGTTCGAGCGCATCACCTATCTTGGCTTTGGCATCCCGGGTATCGTGCTGGGCACCGCGCTGGTATATCTGGGCTTGCAGCTGAGCTTTCTCTATCAGACCGTGACGCTGCTGGTGGTCGCCTACATGATCCGCTTCCTGCCGCTGGCGGTGGGTGCCGTACGCGCGACGCTGGCTCGGCGTAACAACGACCTGACCGGCGCGGCGCGCAGTCTGGGTGCCTCGCCTTTCGAGGTGTTCCGGCGGATCAGTCTGCCGCTGAGCCTGCCGGGGCTGGTCGCTGGCGCGGCACTGGTGTTTCTGGAGGCAATGCGCGAACTGCCCGCCACGCTGATGTTGCGTCCCACCGGGTTCGAGACCATCGGTACCTATCTATGGCGTACCTATGAGGCCGGTTACTTCGGGCGTGGGGCGATTCCCGGTCTGTTGTTGATGCTGGTCTCGGCCGTGGCGGTGATGATGATGGTGCTGGGCGAGGGGCGTCTGTCCCGGCGTCACTCCCGCTAGCCGCCAGGCTCGAATCCATTCAGGCGTTCAGGTGACGAGACGATGCTGACACTGCGAAACATGGGCGTGTGTTATGGACAGACAAGTGTTGTCAGCGGGCTCGACCTGACCCTTGGCGACGGGGAGATTTTAACCCTGGTCGGCCCCACCGGATGCGGCAAGTCGACGACTCTGCGCGCTATCGCCGGGCTGGAGCCGCTCAGCGAGGGCTCGTTGACACTGGCTGGCATGCAGATCGACAAGCACCGTTTCGTGGTCCCGGAAAAACGCGGTATCGGCATGGTATTCCAGGATTTCGCGCTGTTCCCGCACTTGAATGTCGAGCAGAACATCGGCTTTCGCGTCAAACGGCGCCAGCCCGTCGACTACTGGCTAGCGGTGCTGGGCATCGAAACGCTGCGCAAGGCCATGCCGGAGACGCTCTCGGGCGGCCAGAAGCAGCGGGTAGCGCTGGCTCGCGCGCTGGCGCACTCGCCTTCCCTGGTGCTGCTCGACGAGCCGCTGTCCAATCTGGATGCCGCGCTCAAGGACAGCCTGCGCTATGTGATCCGCGATGCGCTGAAGACAGCGAACGTGCCTGCCATCTGGGTGACCCACGACCAGGCCGAGGCGCTCTCGGTCGGTGACCGGGTAGGCATCATGCAGGCCGGTCGGCTGGCACAGATTGGCACCCCCGAAGCATGCTTTCGTGAGCCGGCCGATCGGTTCGTGGCTACCTTTCTCGGCGATGCGGCCTTCCTGCCCGGGCGGCGCTGCGGCGAGACGGTGCAGACCGTGCTGGGCAAGCTGCCCGTCACTGCCAAGGACGGGCCGAAAGAGTCGATGGAGTGCGTCGATTTGCTGGTGCGTCCGGACGACATCGGCCTGGCGCCGGCCGCCCCGGGAAACGCCTGCATCGACTGGATGCGCTACGAGGGCGAGCAGCGTCTGTTCGGGGTCACGCTCGACGACGGCACCGTACTCAAGAGTCGTCAGAATCACGAATGCCCGCTGCTGGCGGGTGAGCGAGTCGCGGCCCGCATCGTCGCCCGCCATCCGCTGGCGATGTTTGCGGCACAGTAATCCAGGCTGCCGAGCCGGACACCGACAATCGCAGATAGTGGTTAATCGAATAAAAGGATGAACAATGATTCCTTAAAAGCATCCGCGGCTTGCCACTAACCTATGTCGCCCCGAGCAGCTCAACGAGCTTGCCGAGACCATCGTCGCGATCCAGCGCGAGCGCTATCTGGCGTCGGTAACCACTCGGCGGCTACGGCAACGCGCGGGCCGGCGGCCGGCTTAGGCGTGGATATACCTCCAGCCCTCGGCCTGCCATTCGGCCAAGGCAACCACGGCGGCCTCGACCTCCTCGTGGCCGGCGGTGTTGTCGAGCCCTTGGGCGATCAGCGAGTTGCGGCACAGGTGCAGCCAGGAATCGGCCACCGGGTCGGGTTCAGCCAGGGCGACGGCCACCGCGGCGCCGTTGGCGACGATACGCACCTGGGCGTCGTCGTGCACCTTGACCAGGTTGCGGGCGTTACGCCGGGCGCGGGCCAGGCTGTCGGCGGTGGGGGCATGCAGGAGGACGCGTAGCGAGCTCATGAGGAACTCTCCTGGGGGGTGGAAGTGGGCGTATCGATGCCGATATGGCGCTCGAGCCGATGAATGTATTCGCGGAACGCCGGGTGTTCGCGGCGCCCTGACAGCGGCAGGTCGACGGCAACGATTTCGCTGACCCGCGCCGGCTCGCCCTCGCCGGGCTTGCCGAGCACCACCACGCGATCGGCGAGCAGTACCGCCTCCTCGATATCGTGGGTGACGAAGAGGATTGCCGCCTCGCTGCGCCGGCGCAATTCGCCGAGCTCGACCTGCAGGCGCTGGCGGGTCAGGGCGTCGAGTGCCGAGAACGGTTCATCCATGAACAGCACCCGGGGTTTTACCGCCAGTGCCCGGGCGATGCCCACGCGTTGCTGCTGGCCACCGGACAGGGTTCGCGGCCAGCGCTCGGCGAACGCCTCGAGGCCCACCAGGGCAAGCTGCTCCAGGGCCCGTGAGCGGCGCTCGCGGCGCGACAATGCCAGCCCCTCGAGACCCAGTTCGACATTGCCACGTACCTGGCGCCACGGAAACAGTCGCGGCGCCTGGAAGACCATCGACCACGGACGCGTGGCCGGCTCGTCGACGGCCGGCAAGTTCACCGTGCCGCGTTGCGGCGTTAGCAGCCCGGCCAGCGCGCGCAGCAGGGTCGACTTGCCGACCCCCGAGACACCGACCACGGCGACGAACTCGCGCGGCGCGATGTCGAGGCTGACGTCGTCGAGGACCACCTCGCCGGCGAAACCCAGGCGCACGCCACGCGCCTGCAGCACCGGCCGGCCGGGCGCCGGCGATGAAAGGCTCAGCTCTGCCACCGCAGGATCCTCCGCTGGATGCTCATGAACAGGAAGTCAAACAGCGCATAGAGCGCGGCGATCGTCAGCATGTAAACCACCACGATGTCGGTGGCGAGTAGGCCCGAGGCCTCCATCATCCGCTGGCCGATGCCGGGGATGCCGAACAGCTCGGCGGCGACTACCGTCATCCAGCCCTGGCCGAATCCGGCGCGAAGGCCGCCGAGAATGCCCGGTGCCGCCGCCGGCAGGCTGACCTTGCACAGCCGCGCCATGAAGCGCCCCTGACCGAAGGCCTGGGCGACTTCATAATAGCCGTCGTCCACCGCGCGTACCGCGCTATAGCTGGCGAAGTAGTTGATCCAGAACACGCCGATGCTGATGATGAATGCTGCCGCGGTCTCGGTGACGCCGAACCAGATGATCGCGAACGGGATCCACGCCAGCGGCGGGATCGGTCGTAGCAGTCGGGCCAACCAGCTTTGGATGGCGTCAAAAGTGGGCTCGAGCGCCGCGCCGACGCCCACCGCGATGCCCAGCAGCGAGCCGATCGCCAGGCCGGTGCTGTAGTGCGAGAGGCTGGCCAGCACCACATCGAGCCAGATGCCGTCGCGAATCTCGGCCCAGAACTCGGTGGGGATACTCGAGGGCAACGGCACCAGGTTGCCCGGCAGCAGGCCGAGGCGCAGGGCCAGTTCCCACAACGCCACCAGGCTGATGAGGCCGGCGGCACTGAGCAGGGTGCGTCGATGGTGGGACAGGCGCGTCATGGCGCCTCGGTCCCGAGCTCCTGAATGACCGCGTCATACACCGAGGTGTCGAACAGCGCGTCGACATCGACCGATTTCTTGAGGATGCCGGTGCGCTGCTGGAAGTCGGCCATGGTCTGCGTGGCGTCGACGATGGCGTGCGGGTCGGCGAGATAGTTGGACGACGGAGAGGCCAGCGCGGCCTTGACGGTATCTTCGCTGATCAGCCGCTTGCCGACGAACTCGCGCACGTAGGGTGCGGCCTCGTCGGGCCGTTCCTCGAGCAGGCGAGTGGCGCGCACGTGCAGCGCGACCAGCTTGCGGATCGCCTCGGGGTGATCTGCCATGACCGACTCGCGCACCGCCAACACCGCGCCGGGCTGATTAGGCAGCATGTCGCTGCCACGCGCCACCACCCGGGCGTCGGGATCACGCTGCTGGACCACGCTGAGGATTGGCTCGAGGGTCGAGGCGGCATCCACCGCGCCGGCGAGCAGCGACTGTTGGACGCGATCGGCGCCCATGGTGACGATATCGACCGCGTCGGAGTCGACGCCGGCCTGCTCCTGCAGCCAATAGCGCAGCACGGTGTAAGGTACCGAGCCGGCGGGGAAAGTGGCGATCTTGGGCTTGCGACCGTATTCCTCGGTGAAGCGGGCGATCGCTGCCGCCGGGTCGTTGCCGTCAAAGGCCTCGGCGAAGTCGCCGCGGGCGATCAGGCCGATCTGTTCCTCAATGCTGGCGGCCAGCACCTTGATCGGCACGCCGTTGGCGCGGGCCACCATCGCCGGACCGATGCCGAAGTTCACCACGTCGAGCTTGCCCGAGGCCAGTGCCTGGACCATCGCCGGGCCGCTGGAGAAACGCGTCAACTTGAGATTCAGCCCCGCCTCGTCGGTCCAGCCTGCGCCCTCCATGACGAACAGCTGGGCCACCGGCAGGATCGGCATGTAGCCGACCTCGAGGGAGGTCTCGTCGTCCTCGGCCAACGCCAGGGTCGGCAGCGTAACGGCCAGCGCAAGCGCGCAGAACAGGTGAAATAGGCGTTGCATCTCAGTCCTCCCGGGGAATCACGAATCTGGGAGGTGACTATAGCGACTGGCTGGGGTTCGAGGAAAATCCTCGCTCTACGATTTTCTTATATCTTTATGCGTTAGGGCCTGTTGACGTTTCAGCGTGAACCGCGTTGCTGCGCCAAAGGGCGCCAGGCAAGACGCGGGATGCAGGCAAGGGTTGTTTCCTTGCCAAGTCCCGCAACGCCGCATGGCGTCCTTTGACGCGCAACCCAACGGGACGGGGTCCATTGGGTGCAGTACTGCGTTGTTCGTCGCTCATTGGGAATAACCCAACCACGCTCCTCTCGCCTTGTTCTACACCCAATGGGCCTCCGTCGCGGCCGCGACGAAACGTCAACAGGCCCTAACTTCCGTGCGTGGCCAGCAGGGTGGCCATCGCGGACAGCGCCGGGAAGAGAAAAGGAGGAGTCGAGTCCCGGCCGGGGCCGGGACGTGGGCTCACTTGTCGAGCTTGACCATGCGCAGATAGGGTTTCTTCTCGTCCCAGCCCTGCGGGAACAGCTCCTTGGCCTGCTCGTTGCTCACCGCGGGCACGATGATGCAGTCGTCACCCTCGGTCCAGTTGACCGGCGTGGCGACCTTATGCCCGTCGGTCAGTTGCAGGCTGTCGATGACCCGCAGGATCTCGGCGAAGTTGCGACCGGTGCTGGCCGGGTAGGTGATGGTCAGGCGGATCTTCTTGTTAGGGTCGATGATGAACACCGAACGCACCGTCAGGGTATCGTTGGCGTTGGGGTGAATCATGTCGTAAAGATCGCTGACCGAGCGGTCGGCATCGGCGAGCAGCGGGAAATTCAGGCCGTAGCCCTGGGTTTCCTGGATGTCGCCGGCCCAGTTGCGGTGATCGTCGACCGGGTCCACCGACAGGCCGATGGCCTTGACGTTGCGCTTGTCGAACTCCGGCTTCAGGCGCGATACCTCACCGAGCTCGGTGGTGCAGACCGGGGTGAAATCCTTGGGGTGCGAAAACAGGATGACCCAGCTGTCGCCGGCCCATTCATGGAACTTGATCGGGCCTTCCGTGCTGTCCTGGGTGAAATCCGGGGCGGTATCGCCTAGATGCAGTGCCATGACGTGCTCCTTGAACATGACCAGTGAATGGCTTATTCGCTTTGCCGATATAAGCGCTTCGCTACTATGACATCGGGTCGGCCCTTGGGGGAAACAACCCTTGAGGCTATATAAATAGCCGGATGGTATGACTTAAGGCGCACCTGGCGTGACTCGCAGGACGATGCCGGCCGGCACGCCATTCAAGGTGGCAACGCGCTCAGGCGTTGCTCTGATTAAGCCTGTCCAGGCCTTCGAGCAGCCCGGCCATGTCGTCGGCGTGCTCCTCTTCCTGGGCGAGGATGTCTTCCATGATGCGCCGCGAGGTGGGATCGTTCTCGCCCAGGTAATTGACGATCTCGCGGTAACTGTCGATGGCGATGCGCTCGGCGATCAGGTCCTCCTTGATCATCTCCTTGAGCGAGTCGCCCTCGACATACTCGGCGTGCGCGCGGGTCTGGATGCCCTCCGGCGAAAAGTTGGGCGCGCCACCCAACTGGACGATGCGCGCGGCAAGCCAGTCGGCATGCTGCTGCTCTTGTTGGGCGTGTTCGAGGAACTCCTCGGCGGCGATATGCGCACTGAGCCCGTCGGCCATGTAGTAGTGGCGCTTGTAGCGCAGGTAGCAGACGATCTCGGTGGCCAGCGCCTCGTTGAGCAGGTTGATGACATTCTCGCGATCAGCGCGATAACCCTCAGTGACCGCGCCGCGCTCGATATGCTGGCGGGCGCGTTCGCGAATCGTCTTGATGTCGGTTAGAAACGGTTGGTCGGCCACGGTTGCTCTCCTTGTCGCGTCGGTGTGCCTGTGCCTATGCAGCGTAGAACATTCATCGCGAAGCGCGCGATGCCATGATGATTTTGCGCCTGGTTCGGTTCAAAGGTCGCCGGGTGGCGCGGAATCGATCAGGTTTTCCAGGTCGAGCATCTGGATGGCGCTGATGGCCGCCTCCAGCGCACCTTCGCTGCACAGGCCGGCGATTGCCGCTTCCTCATGGCCCGCCAGGGCGGCGGCGACGCAGGCGTCGCGTACGCGGGCGGCCAGTGCCAGGCGCTCGGCATCTTTCATTCGCTGTCCTCCAGATGCTCCTTGAGTACCCGGGCATTGTTGTGCTCGACATCGCGGGCGGCGAACAGCAGCGTCAGCCCGTCGCGGCGGGCATGCTCGCGCAGTCGCGCCAGCGTGTCAGCATCGCTTTCGCGCAACTCGGAGCGATAGGCTCGATAAAACTCGGTCCAGCGCTCCGGGTCGTGGCCGTACCATTGACGCAACGACTTCGAGGGCGCCAGCTCCCGGCACCATTCGTCCAGTGCGGCATCGCACTTGGCGACGCCCCGCGGCCACATCCCGTCGACGAGCACGCGGTAGCCGTCCTCGTCGCAAGCCGAGTCATAGATTCGCTTCAGGCCTACGTTCATAAGCGCTCCTCCTGGGTCGCCGTGCCCATCCTGCATCGCCTCCGGCGAGCGTGCTCGGTAGCAGGGTACGACACTCATCCTGGCACTGGGGGTTTAGCAGAGCATGTGCCTTTTGGCATCATCATGCCAATGGCCGAATAGTCAACTTCGCAGACAGTTCACTTCATCGCATAACATTTGACGCGTACGACGGCGATCGCTGGGCGGCTACTTTCATAGGGCGGCTACTTCCGTGACATCGAGGCGTCGTGACAGTGGGTCCGGCGGCGGTTGAAAATCGACAACGGAGAGTCAACGGCGCAAAGGATAAAACAATGTTATTGTTGTACCGATATACAATAAACCCTGATTAAGGAGACTGCTCATGTCCCTATCCCATCGTGCCAATAGACTGATCGTTGGTGCCCTGGCCAGCGCATCGCTGAGCCTGTCCGGCAGCGTGTTCGCGCAGGAAGACCCCGCCATTACCTTTTCCGCGCCGCCCTGGCCCGGGGTGACCATGAAGACCGAGATCGCCTCGCAGCTGTTCGAGGCGCTGGGCTATCAACCGAGCACCAAGCAGCTCGGCGCCCAGATCTCCTACGAAGCGCTCAACCTCGGTGAAGTCGATGCCTTCTTCGGCGCCTGGCTGCCGGCCCAGCAGGGCATGTACGACACCGTCAACGCCAAGGGCAGCCTGGCCGATCTGGGCAACAACGTCGACGGCGCGCGGATGGGCTTCGCGGTGCCCCGCTACGTCGCCGAGGCCGGCGTGAGTTCGGCGCGTGACATCGACAAGCCGGAGTTCGCCGAGAAGTTCGGCCGCGAGATGTTCTCCATCGAGCCCGGCTCGGCGACCAGTGATATCCTCAACGGCGCGGTCGCGGACGATACCTACGGCATGGGCGACTGGAACCTGCGCGAAGCCTCCACGCCGGCGATGCTCAGTGCGGTGGACAATGCGACCAGCAATAAAGAGTGGATACTGTTCTACGGCTGGACACCGCACTGGATGAACATCGAATACGACATCGTCTATCTTGACGATCCTGAGAACCTGTTCGGCCCCGGCGGCGGCAGCAGCGACGTGCGTACCCTGCTCAACAGCGATTTCGCCGACAGCCACCCCAACGCCAGGAAACTGCTCGATCAGATGGTCTTCAGCGCCGACGACCAGAGTCAGCTGATCCTCGACTTCAGCTACAAGGAGCGCGATGCCGACAAGGTTGCCGTGGAGTGGATGCAGAACAACGCCGACAAGCTCAAGGCCTACCTCGACGGCGTGACCACGCGGGACGGCGAGCCCGCCTGGCCGGTGGTTCAGAAGGCGTTCGACCTGAAATCCTGAGCGCTTGACTGAAAGCGCTTCGCGACACCGACGCGGCCCCCCCCCCCCCCCCCCCCGCACGCCGGTGTTGGCCATCAACGCCGGTTCGACGATCTCGATCCAGCAGCCGTCCGGGTCCTTGACCCGCAACATGCTGTGGTTGAGCGTAAAGCCCGCGGTTTCCTGGGGGGCGTGGGGCTCGACGCCCGGGTGTTGCTCGGTGAATAGCGCCATGCAGTGCTCCTGACAATGAGACGGACGGTTCACAGACCAGCATAGCCCGGGTAGGGGCGTGGCACAGCCGGCGAAGCGTGCCGGGGATGATAGCCAAGTGAGTCAGCTGAATGCGAGTTATCAGACTGGCGGCAATCTGTGCACCTTGGGTGCGTCGATAGCAGCATAGTATGCAAGCAGGAATTTTTATTTCTAAAAAATATAACAATATAACTAAAATAGCGCTATCCTGAGGAAAATTCTTTCCCCGAGGAGGCACCATGCAGACCTTCGCACTCTCGAAAGGCCAGCCCAATGTCGCTGGCTTTTTCGATCCCCGCACCTTCAGCGTTCAGTACGTCGTCAGCGACCCCGCCACGCGGCGTTGCGCGATCATCGATCCGGTACTGGATTACGATGAGAAGTCCGGGACGACGGCGACGTTCCAGGCCGATGAGCTGCTGGCCTACATCGAGCGCGAGGGGCTCGATGTCGAGTGGATTCTGGATACCCACCCGCACGCGGATCACTTCTCCGCTGCGCGCTACCTGCATGACAAGACTGGCGCGCCCACCGCCATCGGCCGGCCGGTGACCCAGGTGCAGGCGCTATGGAAGGAAATCTACAACTGGCCGGATCTGAAGGATGACGGCAGCCAGTGGGACCGTCTGTTCGACGAAGGGGACACCTTCAAGCTGGGCGAGATCGAGTGCCGCGTGATGCACTCGCCGGGTCACACGCTGGCCTCGATTACCTACGTGGTCGGCGACGCCGCCTTCGTTCACGACACCCTGTTTCAGCCCGACTTCGGTACCGCCCGTGCCGACTTTCCTGGTGGCAGCGCCCATCAGCTGTGGCATTCGATTCAGGCGATCCTCGCTCTGCCCGACGAGACGCGCCTGTTCACCGGTCACGACTACATGCCCGACGGCCGCGAACCGCAGTGGGAAAGCACGGTGCGCGAGCAGCGCGAGACCAATAAGCATCGCCTGGGCGAGAGCAGCGAGGCCGCGTACGTCGAGCTGCGCAAGCGTCGCGACAGCGAATTGCCGATGCCGAAGCTGATCCTGCACGCGCTGCAGGTCAACATTCTCGGCGGGCGCCTCCCCGAGCCGGAGGACAACGGCAAGCGCTATCTGAAATTGCCGTTCGACGCCCTGGAAGGTGCCGCTTGGGAGTAATGAGGAGGGTCGCCTCATGACGTCGATTCAATGAACGGGAGACAGCCTTCTGGCTCGACCAGACTACACGGCCAACCAGGCTCGGCTGGAACATCAAGGCGCAGCAGCTCCTCTTCAGCTACTGGAACCTGATGCTCAAGGGGCACGAATGGCTGGCCAAGCCGCAGGCGCGCTCTTGATCGAGGCCGTCGGCATGAATCCCCGGCTGCGACATGGCTCGGATAGCGAGGCCGGCAAATCATGAATCAGCCGCATAAAGCCGGGTTGGCACGCTGGTTCCCGATCCTGGACTGGGGGCGGCATTACAACGGCGAGTTGCTGAGCGAGGATCTGCTGGCGGCCATCATCGTGGCGCTGATGCTGATCCCGCAGGCGCTGGCCTATGCCATGCTGGCGGGACTCCCGCCGGTGGTGGGGCTGTACGCGAGTCTCGTGCCGCTGGTCGTCTATACCCTGCTGGGGAGTAGCACGACGCTCTCCGTCGGCCCGATGGCGGTGGTGTCGTTGATGACGGCGTCGGCGTTGTCGCAGGTTGCCGAATCGGGATCGCAGGACTATGTCGCCGCGGCTTTGGTGCTGGCGCTACTCTCCGGTGCCATTCTGCTGATCATGGGGCTCTTCCGGCTGGGTTTTCTGGTCAACTTCCTGAGTCACCCGGTTATGACCGGGTTCGTCACGGCGTCTGGCATTCTGATCGCCGCGAGTCAGCTAAAGCAACTGCTCGGTGTCGACCTCTCCGGCTCGACGCTGCCGGCGTTGTTGTCCCAGCTACCCTCGGCGCTGGACGGGGTTAGCCTGCCGACGGTAATCATCGGGCTGGGGTCGCTCCTGCTGTTGTGGCTGATACGGCGGTGGGGCAAGCCCGCGCTGCAACGCTGCCGTGTGCCGGCCAGGGCGGCGGGGGTACTGGTCAAGCTGGCGCCCATCGCCACCATCGTATTGGCGGCGTGGGTTGCCGGTGCGGCGGGGTGGTTGGGCCGCGAGGTTGCCGTCATCGGCGAGATCCCCGCCGGGCTGCCACCGCTGACCCTGCCCGACTGGGAGCCGGAGTTGTGGCGATCGTTGATCGGCTCGGCGGTGCTGATCAGCATTGTCGGCTACGTGGAGTCGGTCTCGGTGGCACAGGCGCTGGCGGTGCGCCGCGGCGAGCGCGTCGATCCGGATCAGGAACTGATCGGGCTCGGCGGGGCCAACCTGGCGGCCTCGGTCACCGGAGGGATGCCGATCACCGGCGGATTTTCCCGCTCCGTCGTCAACTTCGATGCCGGCGCTCGCACGCCGGCCTCCAGCGCGTTCACCGCTGTGGGCATCGCGCTGGCCATGCTGTTTCTGTCGCCCTGGCTGAGGGAACTGCCGATGGCGACGCTGGCGGCAACCATCGTTATCGCGACCCTCTCGCTGATCGATCTGCCGGCTTTCGCTCGTGTCTGGCGCTATGCTCGCGGCGAGGGCATCGCCATGGTGGCGACGGCACTGGCGACACTGATGCTGGGCGTTGACGTAGGTATCCTGGTCGGCGTCGCCATGTCGCTGGCGCTGCATCTCTACGGCACCAGCCGACCGCACAGTGCGGAAGTCGGCCGCATCCCCGGCACCGAACATTTCCGCAATGTCCGCCGTCATGCCGTGGAGACCGATGTCGGTATCGCCATCCTGCGCGTTGATGAAAGCCTGTATTTTGCCAACGTCCGTTATCTGGAGGACTGGGTCACGGCAGTAATCAATCGTGACCCGCCGCCACGCGATCTGGTGCTGGCCTGTCAGGCGATCAATGTCATCGATGCCACCGCACTGGAGAGTCTCGAGGCGCTCAATCGGCGTCTTCGGGACCGGCAAATCGGGCTGCATCTCGCCGAGGTCAAAGGGCCGGTGATGGACAGGTTGAGTCGTACCGAGCTGGTCGAGACGCTCAATGGCCGGGTCTTTCTGAGCACCTTCGATGCCTGGTGCGCGCTGCATGGCCGCGAGTCGGCGCCCCTGTCGACACCGGTCACCGCATAGGGGCGTTCAAAGGCGCGCTGGCGACGATCGACTACGCCGCCGTGAACGTGTCAATGAACGCGTTATGGGAATCGCGCTCGCTGGAAGGTGGCGTGCGGTCGTTGTCGACCAGGGCTTATCGGTTCAATAGCCGGTCATCTCCAGATAGCCCACGCCGGCGTGGCTGCCTGAGACCGAGACCATGCCCTCCCAGTAGGCGAACGAGGTGTCCATCCATTGGTCGGGATTCACTGCGCGCACCGTGACGTCGACGCCACGACCGGGCACCTCGAGGCGCCAGACGGTGGGCAGCCGGCGCCCGGCGACCTCGCGGGTCGCCTGCGGCGTCAGGCGCAGCGTGTCTGCGCCGAGCGGTGTGACGCGACCATCGGCGCTGATCCAGCTGCCGGACAGATAATCGCCGCCGCCCTCACCGGCGCCGCGCAGCCGGAATGCCATCAGCTTGGCGCCGCCGTCGAGATGCAGCGAGAACCAGTCCCAGCCCTGCTGGCCGGGGCCCAGCAGCTGGCTGCTCCATTCGCGATCCAGCCAGGCGCGGCCGCTCACCGTGATCGGCTCGCCCTTCACCTCAAGCGTGCCGCTGACCCGGTAGAACGGTTGGCTGTAATAGATCGAGCCCTGACCGTCGGCGGATTTCTGGCTGAAGCCGGCAGCGCCGTGTGCCACCAGCGGGCCCTGGGCATCGAGCGCCAGATCGTAGGCGAAGTTCTCGCCGGCGGCGCGCACCCGTAGCTGATCGAGCGCGGCGCCCGTCGAGGCGTCGTCGCTCGCGGCATCCGCCGGCGCGGCGAGCGTCCAGTCGTCCAGCCAGGCGGCGAACGGGGCGGTCTCGACGCCGGCCTGGCCGCGGGTGTCGTCCAGCGACATGCCACGCGCGAAGCGCTCGGCTTCGAAGTGCTGGCGGGACGTGGAGAGCGCGGCGTGGGCCATCCACAGCTGGCGACTCGCCCAGGGCGAGTCGGCGTTGGGGAAGTCGACGGCGCCGGGCGGCGCCAGCGCCTGGCGAAACAGCGTCCATTGCACGCCGAATGGCCGGCCGTCGTCGCTCTCGAGATTGGCGGTCAGATACCACCACTCGATGCGATAGTCGGGGTGGGTGCCGTGATCGGCGGGAAAGTCGAGCGTGATCCCCGGGCGCGCCTCGGCGAAGCCCGCCGCCGCTGGGTCACCGAGCCCGGCGTAGCCGCTCGAAGCGGGAGAATCCTGTGTCGTCCACGGTCGCCAGGCGGCGACGCTGGCGACCAGCACGACCGCCAGCAGCGCCCCGAAGAGTATCCATTGTCGCCGGGTCATGTCGCCGCGAACTCCTCGAGCAGTTGGCGGGGCGGGCTGCGCCATAGCCGCCGCGCCGGCAAAAGCGCCGCGCTGGCGGCGACCAGCACCGCCAACGCCAGGGTGATGGCCATTTCGTCGGGAAAAAGATGCAGCGGCAGGCGCCAGCCGAACGCCGCGACGTTGATCACCGCGACCAGCGCCCAGGCCAGGGCGATGCCCAGCGGCAGCGCCACCAGTGCGGTGGCCAGTGCCGCGCCGACCAGCTGGCCGAGCTGCACCGCGACCAGCCGCGAGCGCGGCACGCCGAGCGCCCAGAGCGGCGCGAGCTGGGCGCGCCGCACGCCGGCCTGGGCCAGCAGCGTGGTCAGCAGGGCCAGCGCCGCGACTGCCAGGGTCAGCGCGTTGAGCGCGCGGGTGATGGCGAAGGTGCGCTCGAAGACTGCCTTCGAGGTGGCCTTGAGCCGGCGCTGGTCGGTGAGTACCTCGCCGGAAATCGCCAGCTCCTCGGTGAGCCCGCTGCGCAGCCGCTCAAGCGCGGCATCGCGGGCCGCGCCGCTCGCGCTGCCCGCGGCGAGCACCACGCCCAGGCTGCCCGGCGGCGCGTCGAACTCGCGAGCCAGCCGCGCGGTGGGCATGACGATCTCGCCATGCGGATTGCCGTAGTCGGGGTAGATCGCGGCGATGGTCAGGCGGCGTTCGCGCCGGTCGGAGCCGCGCAGGGTCAGCGTTTCGCCGGCGTGTAAGCCGCGACGCCGGGCGAGCTGTTCGTTGATGAATACCGCGCCCTCGCGCAACGCCTGCCAGGCCGCCTCGCGGCCGGCGACACTGGATAGCAGCGGCCACTGGCGGGTCAGCGCCGGCGCCGGGTGGATGCCGAACAGCGCCACCGGCACGGCGCGTTCAGGCGTAGTGGCTGCTGTGCCGAGCACTAGCGTGGCCTGGGCCTGGCGCGCCGGCAGCAGCGTGGCGACTTCGGGCTGTGCGGCCAGCCAGTCGCGGAGCCTGGCGTAGTCGCCCTCCTCGGGGTGGACGTAAATATCGGCGAGCAGGCGTTGGTCGAGCCAATCGAGGAAAGTCAGCCGAAAGCCGCCGACCATGCTGCTCACCCCCAGGTTGGCGGCCAGCGCCAGCAGCAGCGCCATCATCGCCAGTTGCAGGCGCGGCAACTGGAGCTGCAGGTCGGCCACCGCCCACTGCCACAGCGGCCGGCGGCGCAGCGCGCGGCTGGCGAGCTGCAGCGCCATGGCGAGCAGCGCCGGCAGCCACAGCGCCACGCCGAGCAGCGCCGCGGTGACCATCGCGAAGCCGGCGATCAGCGTCGTCCGGCCGCCTTGAGCGAGCGGCGCACCGCCCGAGGCACTCAGCCATAGGCCGAGACCCAGCGCGCCGATCAGCAGCCCGCTGCCGGCCAGCGCCTGGCGTCGCCATTGCCGGCCCAGCCGCGCGCGCCAGGCCTGGGCCTGGCCCAGCGTCAGCACCTCGAGCCGGGCGACTCGCCACAGCACGCCGGAACCGGCGGTGGCCAGCCCGCCGAGGGTGATCGCCAAGCTGCCCAGCCAGTAGTACCAGGGCAGCGCAAGTTGGCCGCTCACCCGGCTGTCGTAGAGCGCGTCGAGGCTGGCGGCGACGTCCGGCAGCAGCCAGCGGGCCAGCGCCACGCCGCTGAGGATGCCGGCGAGCGCGCCGATCAGGCCGATCGCCAGTAACTCAACGATCAGCGCGCCGACCAGGGTGCGTGCCGGCACGCCCAGCGCGCGCAGCGTGCGCATCAGCCCCAGGCGCTGCTCGAGCGCCAGGCCCAGCGCGGCATGGACGATAAACAGCCCCACCACCAGCGCCAGCAGGCCCATCGCGGTGAGGTTGAGATGGAAGCTATCGGCGAGCTGGCCGGGGGAGGCCAGTTGGCGCGCGGAGATACGCACCAGATGCTCGGGTAGCGCGAACGTCGCCGACGGGGCGACGACCAGCCGGGTCAGTCGCCGGTCGAGCCCCAGCAGCGACTGGGCGACGCCGATGTCGGTGACCAGGGTGGCGGGCGGCAGGCTGGGGTCGTTTTCCACCGGCGGCAGCCGCGGGTCGGCGCGGGCGGCGGCGGCGACATCCGGCGCGGCGCGCAAACGGTGCGGCGGCAGCAACCAGTCGCGCAGTGCCGCGGCGCTGCTCTGCTGGCGCGCCAGGCCCGAGTCGCCGGGCAGCGTCAGCGGATCGATACCCAGCAGCGTCACCGTCGTTTTGTCATCCGGGGCGTCGCCCGTCAGGCTCAGCCGGCCCTCGACCAGCGGCGAGACCGGCGCGCCGGCACGACGTAGCGACAGGTAGTCGTCAAGGGTCAGCGCCTCGCCGTCGCGGCGCTCGATGCGGTCGAGCTGGTTCTCGAACAGCGCCTCGGCACGGGCGTAGCTGTCGCGGGCGGAGGCGTTGATCGCCTGCACGCCGCTCCACAGCGCACTGGCGACCCACAGCCCGAGCAGCAGCATGGCGAGCTGGCCGGGGTGACGGCGGTAATGCGACAGCAGCGTGGCTAAAGTGGTGACGAACACGCTGGTGGCGAACACGCCGCGGGCATGAGCGGCGGGCGCGCTCATGCGTCGTCGTCGGCCAGCCGACCGCGCTGCAAATGCACGCAGCGGTCGAGCGGGGCGGCGACCCGCGCGCTGTGGGTGACCATCAGCAGCGCGCAGCCGCTTTCGGCGATCAGTGCCTGCAGCAGCGCCAGTACGTCGTCGGCGGCGGCTTCGTCGAGGTTGCCGGTGGGCTCGTCGGCGAGCAGCAGATCGGGGCGTGCGGCTAGCGCGCGACCGATCGCCAGGCGCTGCTGCTGGCCGCCGGAGAGTTGTTCGGGGTAGCGCCCTTCGAGATCGGCGAGCCCCAGCCGGGCCAGCAGGTGCTGCGTCCAGGCCGGGTCCTCGCGCTTGGCGAGGCGCGCCTGCAGGGTCAGGTTGTCGGCCACCGACAGGCTGGGCACCAGATGGAACTGCTGAAAGACCAGCCCCAGGCGCTGGCGGCGCAGCGCGCTGCGCCGGGTCTCGTCGAGCGCCGAGAGGCGCTCGCCGCCCAACAGGATTTCGCCGCGATCGGGCACGTCGAGCCCGGCGGCGAGATGCAAAAGGGTCGACTTGCCGCTGCCCGACTCGCCCATTAGCGCGAGGCTTTCGCCGCGAGTGAGGCGCAGGTCGACGCCATCGAGCACGTAAAGCGGGCCTTGCGGGGTCGGGTAGCTCTTGGTGACGTCGGTCAGTTGCAGCATGGCATTGTCTTGTCGGCGCGTGTCCCCGCACAGTAGCAAAGGCTATGGATTAGCGCGTGTGGCGATCGTCTATTGCGACCGGGTTTCAGTATTCCCGCTGCAGGCTCTCCGGCGTGGTGAGGATGTCCGTCAGCCATTTTAGCACCTTGTCCACGGCCGGGCGGTCGCTGGCATGACGCGCGCGATACACCGACATGCCCGTTGGCATGTCGACACTCTCGATCACCGGGCGCACCAGCTCGCCACGGCGGACGAGCTGGCCGATCCCGCCGTAGCCGAGACAGATGCCCTGGCCGCTCATTGCCGCCTGCAGCATGACCGGGTAGCTATTGAACACCGTGCCGCTGTGTGACGGCGGGGGCGGTCGTGGACAGCCGACCCGTTCGAACCAGGTCCGCCAGTCCATCCATTGGTCGCCGCTGGCTTCCCGATAGTGCAACAGCGGGCGCGCCAGAAGCGACTCGAGCGTCCAGGCGTGCGGCTCGGCCAATGCTGGGCTGCAAACCGGAAAGACCTCATCGCGCACCGACAGCGTCGGGGCCAGCAGTCCGCTGGGGCGATCGGTGCACTGCATCGCCAGGTCGAAGGACTCCAGGGCCTGGACCAGTGGCTGGCTCGAGGCGTTGATGCGCACCGAAATCTCGGAATAACGGCGATTGAAGTCGCCCAGGCGGGGAATCAGCCAATACATCGCGACATAGAGCTCGGCGAACAGCACCACTTCGTGCGCGGGCTGGCGATGGCGCAGACGCTCGGCGCCACCGGCGATCTCGTCGAGGCCGCCGCGCACGGCCTCGGCGAACGCGCGCCCCGCCTCGGTCAACACGACCTGCCGATGGCGGCGTTCGAACAGCGTCGTCCCGAGCGCCTCTTCCATCGCGCGGATGCGACGGCTGATGGCCGCCTGGGTGAGGTTCAGCTCCTGGGCGGCGCGCAAGAAACTCTGGTGGCGGGCAGCCGCCTCGAAAGGCAGCAGGCTGGAAAGGGGCGGTAGCGCCTGGCGCAGTCGGCTCATGGCTGGCTTGATCTCCAGTAAAGCGAAGCGACTCGAAAGTCGTGTGAGGCAAGACCTCTATCCAGTCACACTTTACGCCAGCTATCGCAACCAGGGGAGGTCCGATGAGCTACCCGGCCACCGTTAGAGCCGTTGAGGCCCGCGCCGTCGCCGCCATCGTGATCGCTTCGCTGACGATCGCGTTGCATGACGCCTTGGTCAAGCGAATCAACGACGAACTCGGCATCTGGCAGCTGTATCTGCTGCGGGCGCTGTTCGCACTGCCGCTATTGACCGCACTGATGCGCATGCGCGGCGTTTCGCTGCGCCCCCGCCGCGCCGGCTGGGTGGCATTGCGTAGCCTGCTGATGGTGACGATGTGGGGGTTTTTCTATGCCGCCCTGGCACAGCTGAGCCTGCCGGTAGTGGCCGCCACCGCTTATACCTTCCCGCTGTTGCTGGCGCTGATGGCGGCGTGGCTGCCCGAGGAGCATCTCGACGCTCGACGGCTGCTCGCGGTGATCGTCGGCTTTATCGGCGTGCTGCTGATGCTGCGGCCGGGGCCGGAGGGCTTGTCGCCGTGGAGCCTGCTGCCGCTGGGGAGCGCGCTGTGCTATGCCCTGGCGGCACTGGTGACGCGCTATCGCTGCGTGGACGAACCGCCGCTGGTGATGTCGCTGGGGCTGAATCTGGGCTTCGTCGTGGCCGGGGTCCTGGGGCTGGCGGTAGTGGCCGGGATCGATGCGCAAAGCGTAACCGCCCAGCCTTTCATTCTCAGCGGCTGGCAGCCGGTAGGGGCCGGGCTGTGGAGCTTGATGGCGCTGCTGGGCGTGCTAATCGTCACCGCCAGTTCGCTGACGGCGCAGGCATTCCAGCAGGGCCGGCCGACCCTGATCGCCACCTGCGATTACAGCTATCTGCCGTTCGCGGCGCTGTGCAGCGGGGTGCTGGTGGGCGAGTGGCCCGGCCCGGCGACGCTCGCCGGCATGGCGCTGATCATCGGAGCCGGGATCTTGGCGATACATGCCCGGAAAGGGGAACGGCCCGAGTGAAGACCCGGGCGCCCCGCGCGACGCGTGCGGCGATCGTCTATTGCGATGCGGCGTCGCCGCTCAGGCCGTCGTGTATGGTCTGCGCGTTGTGGCGCATCATGCCGACGTAGCTGCCGGCCTCGCCGTCGCTGGCCAGCGCCCCGGAGTAGAGCGTTCCGGCGACCGGCAGGTCGGCTTCCTCGGCGAGCTGGCGGATCAGTGCGGGGCTGGTAATGTTCTCGTAGAACAGCGCCGGTACCTGATTGTCCTCGATGAAGTCGACCAGACGCGCCAGCTCGGCGGCGGCCGGTTCGGCGGCGGTGTTGAGCCCCACCGGCGACAGGAAGCGCACGTCGTAGGCCGCGCCGAAGTACGCGAAGGTGTCATGGCCGCTGACCACGGTACGCTGCTCGGCGGGGATGGCGCTCATCAGCTCGCGAATCTCTGAGTCCAGGGCGTCGAGCGCTTCCAGGTAGCGCTGGGCGGCGGTGCGGTAATCCTCGGCGTGCTGCGGGTCGACCTCGGTCAGGCCATCGCGGATATTGACGACATACTGCTCGGCGCGCGCCACGTCCAGCCAGGCGTGGGGGTCGAGCTCGCCCTGGCCGTGATCACGGTCGGCGCCGCTGAAGGCCAGCGGCTCGATGCCGTCGGTGGCGGTCACCGTGACGCCCTGGTAGTTGCCGGCGTCGAGCAAGCGGTTCATCCAGCCCTCGAACTGCAGGCCGTTGAAGACCACCAGGTCGGCCTCGGCGAGTTTGCGGGCGTCGGCCGGGCTGGGGCTGTAGACGTGACTGTCGCTGTCGGGGCCGACCAGCGAGGTGACCGTGACGTGCTCGCCGCCGACCTGCTCGACCATGTCGGCGAGCACGCTGAAACTGGTGACCACGTTCAGCGACTCGCGGGCCTGGGCACTGCCGGCGGCGCCCAGCGCGAGGGCGCCGCAAATCAGGCCGGAAAGGAGTCGGTGATGCATGACGGTTGTTCCTCGTGATTGCAGGGCAAAACGGTATCGATCAGCGCGTCGAGGCGCTCTCTCGACCAGCACTCTCTCGACCAGCACTCTCTCGATCAGCGCTCTCGCCGTCGGCGCTTTCCAGCGGCGTCGCGGTGCGTCGCCAGCGCGCCAACAGGCTGTGATAGCGGCCGCCCAGCGCGGAAAGGAGGTACACGGCGCCGGCCAGCAGGATGATGCTCGGCCCCGAGGGCAGGCTGAAGTGATACGACAGCAGCAGCCCGCCGGTACTGGCGAACAGCGCGATCAGCACGGCCAGGCCGATCAGCCCCTCGAGGCGCTTCGACCAGAAGCGCGCGGCGGTCGCCGGCAGCATCATCAGGCCCACCGCCATCAGCGTGCCCAGGGTCTGGAAGCCGGCGGTCAGATTGAGCACCACCAGGCCCAGGAACACGCCCTGGATCAGCCCGCTGCGCACGCCCTGGCCGCGCAGGAACAGCGGGTCGAGGCACTCGACGACCAGCGCGCGGAAGCTCAGCGCGAGAACCACCACGGTGACGCTGCACACCGCGGCGATCAGCCACAGCGCGGTAGTGTCGACGGCCAGGATCGAGCCGAACAGCACGTGGGTCAGGTCGACGCTGCTGCCGCCCAGCGAGACGAGCATCACCCCGGCGGCCAGCGAGATCAGATAGAAGCTGGCCATCGCCGCGTCCTCGCGGTGACCGGTGAGCTGCGAGACGCCGCCCGCCAGCCCGGCGACCACCAGCCCCGAGAGGATGCCGCCGAGGCTCATCGCCGGCAGCGAGAAGCCGCCGAGCAGAAAGCCCAGCGCCACGCCGGGCAGGATGGCGTGGGCCATGGCGTCGCCGATCAGGCTCATGCCGCGCAGCATCAAAAACACCCCCAGCGGCGGCGCGGCCAGCGACAGCGCCAGCCCGGCGATCAGCGCGCGGCGCATGAAGCCGTAATCGTTGAGCGGGGCGAGCAGCAAGCTATTGAGCGTGTCGATCATCGGGCGGCCCCCGGCGTTTTCAATCCCGATACGTTCAATGGCAGACGCGACGCGCGGGCACTGTCGGCATCGACGCCCGCGTCGATGCCGTAGTCGGCGAGCAGTTCGCGGGGCTCGCGCCAATGACCGTGGCCGCCGGCCAGTTGCAGCACGCAGCCGGCCAGCGCGGCGAGTTGGTCAAGATCGTGAAGCACGACGATGATGGTGGTGCCCTGGGCGGCCATCTCGCGCAGCACCTCGGCGATCACCCCGACGGTCTCGCTGTCGACGTTGGCGAACGGCTCGTCGAGCAGCAGCAGTTCGGCCTCCTGCATCAGCGTGCGGCCCAGCAACGCGCGCTGACGCTGGCCGCCGGAGAGCTCGCCGAGCGGACGGTGGGCGAGTCGCGAGATGCCCAGACGCTGCATGACCGTGCGGGCCTGGCGGTAGTGCGCCGGGTTGTAGCCCTTGAAGGCGCCGCGCACCGGCCAGCAACCGGTCATCACCAGCTCCTCGACGCTCATCGGAAAGCTCAGGTCCAGCGCCAGCTGCTGGGGCAGCCAGGCGCGCCGTTCACGCGGTACCTGACAGTCGATGCGCCCGGCCACCGGTGGCAGCACGCCCATGATCGCCTGGATCAGGGTGCTCTTGCCGGCGCCGTTGGCGCCGATCAACGCGGTGATGGCGGCGTCGGGGAAGGCGCCGTCGAGGTGTTCGATCACGCTGCGCCCGCCCTGGGCGAGTTGCAGGTCGTCGAGTCGCAAACGCGCCATCAGCCGAGCGCTCCGTTGGCCCAGGCCACCGCCAGCCACAACAGCGCCAGCGGGGCGAGCGCCATCGTGAGCCGGCGGCGCGCCGAGAGCGACATCAGCGAGAAATGACAGGGCCCATCGGGCTGGTGACGGTGTCGGTGTGCCATGCGAATACGTTCTTGGGTTGAATCAGTGGAAAAATCTGGAAAGGTTATAACATAACAAAACGCGCGCTGGCCAGCCGCAATCGCACAGCGGCTGGGCGGGCTCAGTAGCGGATGTTCACCCCGACCCGGTTGGGCGTGAGCACCCAGGCGTATTGATAGTCGAGGCGATTGTCGCCCAGCGACAGCGTGGCGGGCTGGAAGCGGTTGAGCGCGGCGCCGGCCTCTCAGTACTTACGGCTTAACCTGTCTTCAATCAGGCCGATTACGTACAGTATCAGCACGACGATCACCGCCAGTGCAACGGCCAGGACATGCATGCCAAGGCCCGCCACGATGCCGAGTCCGGCCGTAAACAAGACTGACGCCGCTGTCGTCGAGGGCTTCACGCAGCAACGCGTCGCTGTCGCTGATGGTGCGCTGGCCGCACAGCTCGACACCGACAGCGGCGTTGCGAAACGGAATCCAAGGGAATACGCTTTCACCTATAGCGGATGGTCTTCTGAAATAGCGGATGGTCTTCTGAAGTCAGGTTCTTGGTGGAACGTACTGACTTTCCAAGAGAATGCCATCCGCTATCTGCGTTTTCAGGTCGGTCTTATGGATAAGGCGGATAATGTCACTATGTCGAAAGCAAATGCGTCATCATCCGGTATACAAACAGGACAAGTTCTGCCGATAGCCATCGCTGTAGCGCTGTTGCTGCCGGCGCTGGCGCTGCTGTTGCTCGGCTTTGAGCCGGCTCCTCTTTTACGCGTCCTGGTCTTCGGTGCCGCCTTCATAGGGGCTGCACTGCTGCTTACCTGGGGAGCCGAACTGGCTCAGCTGGACCTCCCGCAGGGGCTGGCGGTCGCAATTCTGGCTTTTATTGCGATTCTTCCTGAATACGCGGTTGACCTGCTGTTTGCCTGGCAGGCCGCCGCCGACCCCTCTAAGGCGTCGCTGGCGCTGGCGAACATGACCGGGGCCAACCGACTGTTGATCGGTATCGGTTGGTCGCTCATCGTCATTGTCGGGGCGATTGGCGCCCGCCGTGCCTTCAAGAAGAATTCAAAATCTGACAAGTCATCGCGCAAGAGCTCTGACTCGACCGGCAGCTCCTGCTATAGCATGCAGCTGAGCCGGCTGGCTGCCGTCGATGTCGTGCTGCTGGGTTTTATATCGCTGTATATGCTGCAAATGCTGGTTCGTTCATCGCTGACCTTAGTGGACACCATTGTGCTGTTCGGAGCATTCGGTTTCTACGTATGGCGCCTATGGCGCGCGCCCAAGGAAGAGCCGGAATTTATCGGACCGCCGGCACTCATCAGTACATGGCGGCCGGCCTTGCGGCGGACTGCGACGATAGGGCTTATGGCAGTTGCGGCCGCAGTAATCCTGTTGTCGGCAGAGCCGTTTTCCAGCTCGCTGGTCATGGCTGGCAACCAGCTCGGCATACAGGAGTTCCTGATGGTGCAGTGGATAGCACCGTTAGCTACCGAGAGCGCGGAGCTTATCCCGGCAGCCATTTTTGCATGGCGTCAAAGTGCCGACGAAGGGCTGGGAACCCTGCTTTCATCTAAAATCAATCAGTGGACACTGCTGGTAGGAGCTATCCCGGTTACATACTCGCTGTCGGGCGGAACACTGAGCGGTCTCCCTATCGACACCATGCAGCAGCAGGAAATATTCCTGACCGCCGCACAATCCATCTTTGCGGTGCTTCTGCTTATCAACCTGCGGCTCAATACGCGTGAAGCCGGTCTGATCCTGACGCTGTTCCTGGCCGACTTCGCTGCCAGCGTCACCCTGTCCCCGGACGAGCAAATCTGGGCGCGCCTGGGCTTTTCAAGCCTGTACCTGATACTGGCAATCGGGATCGCGATTAAACGCCGTCGCCTGTTCGCTCCGGCCATACGGGACAGTGTAATGATCGATCCGAAGCAACTGGCCCGTGAGAGTTCATAACAAACAACACATTATCTTAACGCAGCATACGTCAGCCATTCAAAGAGAGCCAAACGCCGGGAAACCAGGGGTCTGTCCCCTGTTGTCTCGGATAGTGTGTTCAATATATGGAGAAGTTGGCTACAGGGTACAGCGACATCAGCGAAAAATGACAGGCCCATCGGGCCGGTGACGGTGTCGGTGTGCCATACGGGTACGTTCTTGATTGAACCGGTGGAAGAAGCCGAAAAGGTTATAACATAACAAAAACGCGCGCTGACCAGCCGCAAGGACCGCTGGTATGCAGTGCGGCTGGGCGGGCTCAGTAGCGGATGTTCACCCCGACCCGGTTGGGTGTGAGCACCCAGGCGTATTGATAATCGAGGCGATTGTCGCCCAGTGACAGCGTGGCGGGCTGGAAGCGGTTGAGCGCGGCGCCGGCCTGGGTCGGCTGGGTCCAGATCTGCATCTCGCCGACCAGCATGCCGGTGGCGAAGTTGACCAGACCATCGCGCGGACGATCGTCGCCGACGCCGATCGCCAGCCCGCCGAGGGTGTTGACCACCAGCGAGTCGAGCCGCGCCCGCCAGGCGTGCCGGGTACGCTCCTCGGCGGCGGTGGCACGCATCAGTTCGCGGGCCTCAACGAGCGCCTGGCCATCGCCCCGCTCGGCCAGCGTCTCGAAGCGCCGATGCGCCGCCGGATGCGGCTGCGGGTTGGCGATCACTCCGCCCAGCGCCAGCGCCGATTTCACCGCGCCGACCCGGCCGTCGAAGCGGTCTTCATCGTCGTCGGCTTCGCTGGCCTGGTAGATATTATTGGCCAGGCTGGCGGCGTAGATGCCGCCCCAGCCGTAACGCCACAGCGTCGCCTGGCGCTCGCCGCGGGCCAGAGCGTCGTCGTAGGTCTCCCACTCGGTGGCGGTCGGCTGCGCCGTCGCGGTGGCGCTCAGCAGATAACTAAAAAGCAGGGCGCTACACAGCGAAGCGGTACGTGGGGCGGGCATCGGAGACTCCTTGTCGTCTAGGGGCATGCACGGCAATGTGCGGTGAAGTATAGAGGAAACGTCCTCGGAGACGCGCCCTGCCGGCGAATTGCGGCTCGGGCCTTGACTCAGTCATAAATAATTGTTTCCGTGCGACGCTCAAACGATAAGCAGTTTTTTTCCGTATTGCTTCTAAGCTAATAGCTGCGGAAGTGGCTTACATACCCCGACATCGATAGGGCAGCGGGCGCATGTCGGTGGTGTGCGTGCCGAGCTTCGTGTGTGCCGCTATCGTGAACGCAAACCTTGCCTGAACCAAATCAGGAACTCCTATGACGACACAATCCAATAACGAGGCGCCGCCGCGCGACCGCCTCAATGGGCCGGTGTTCTACAGCTCGGTGGTCGGCATCGTCGCCTTCTCGCTGTGGGCGATGATTGCCACCGATCAGGCCAACACAGTCATCAACGCCATCCTCGGCTGGATCGCCAATACCTTCGGTTGGTACTACTTCCTGACCGTGGTGATCTACCTGGTCTTCGTGATCTACCTGGGGTTGTCGCGCTACGGCAACATCCGCCTGGGGCCCGAGCACTCGCGACCCGACTTCAACATCTTCTCGTGGTCGGCGATGCTGTTCTCCGCGGGGATCGGCATCGGGGTGATCTTCTTCGCCCTGGCCGAGCCGCTGACCCAATTCTACAACGCGCCCAACGCGCCTGAGGACCAGGTCGCCGCGGCGCGTCACGCCATGGAGCTGACCTTCCTGCACTGGGGGCTTTCCGGTTGGGGCATCTACACCCTGGTGGGCATGGCGCTGGCCTTCTTCAGCTATCGCCACAACCTGCCACTGACCATTAGCAGCGCGCTCTACCCGATCTTCGGCGACAAGATCTACGGCATGATCGGCCATGTGGTCGACACCGCCGCGGTGCTGGGCACGGTATTCGGCATCGCCGCCAGCCTGGGCATCGGCGTGATTCAGCTCAACTTCGGGCTGGACTACATGTTCGGCATTCCCGAAAGCACCTGGACCCA
The DNA here is from genome assembly GCF_000731955.1 of Halomonas zincidurans B6. Lineage (NCBI taxonomy): Bacteria > Pseudomonadati > Pseudomonadota > Gammaproteobacteria > Oceanospirillales > Halomonadaceae > Modicisalibacter > Modicisalibacter zincidurans. Next base: position 3,349,347 of record NZ_JNCK01000001.1, read on the forward strand.
GGTCGTGCTGGTGCTGGCCATCGTGCTGTTCGCGACGATCTCCGCGGTGACCGGGGTGGAGCGCGGCATTCGCCGGCTTTCCGAGTTCAACATCCTGCTCGCGGTACTACTGCTGCTGTTCGTGCTGTTCGCCGGCAAGACGATCTTCCTGCTCAACGCGCTGGTGATGAACGTCGGCGACTACCTGTCCAACTTCATCAGCCTGTCGTTCAACACTTATGCCTTCGACCGGCCGACCCAGTGGCTGAACGGCTGGACGCTGTTCTTCTGGGCCTGGTGGATCGCCTGGGGGCCGTTCGTCGGGCTGTTCCTGGCGCGCATCTCGCGTGGCCGCACCATTCGCACCTTCGTGCTCGGCACCATGACGCTGCCGATCATCTTCATGTTCCTGTGGATGTCGTTGCTGGGTAACAGCGCCATCGACATGGCGATCAACGGCGCTACCGAATTCGGCCAGCAGGTGATGGCTAACCCGCCGTCCGGCATCTACCTGTTCCTCGAACAATATCCCTGGCCGATCTTCACGACCATTGCGGTGAGCATCCTGGCGATCGTGTTCTTCATTACCTCGGGGGATTCCGGGGCGCTGGTGCTTTCGAACTTCACCTCGAAGCTCAAGAACGTCAACAGCGATGCGCCGATCTGGATGCGCATCCTGTGGTCGGCGGTGATCGGCATCCTGACGTTGTCGCTGCTGCTCGCCGGCGGCTTGAGCACGCTGCAGAGCGCGGTGGTGATCACCGGCCTGCCGTTCTCGATCGTGCTGTTCTTCATGATGGCCGGGCTGCTCAAGGCGCTGAAACTCGAAGCCTTCAAGGAAGACAGCCGGCGCCTGAGCCTGGCCGGTCAGCTCTCGGGGCGTACCGGTAGCGGTGGCGAGCGCGATTCGCGCAACTGGCAGCAGCGCTTGAAGCGCGCCATGAGCTTCCCCGACAAGAAGCAGGCGCGGCGCTTCATGGACGAGACCTGCAAGCCGGCCATGGAAGCCGTGCGCGATTCGCTGCAGGAGCAGGGGGCGTCAGCCGAGATCCGCGAAGGCGAACAGAACGGCGACGACTACCTGTCGCTCAATGTCGACTTCGAGGACGAGCAGAATTTCACCTACCAGATCTGGAGTCAGGGCTTCGCGACGCCGGGGTTCGCCATGCACGCCCCGCACGCCGATTCGCGCTATTACCGGCTGGAGGTCTACCTGCTCGAGGGGAGTCAGGGCTACGATCTGATGGGCTACACTCGCGAACAGGTGATCGGCGACATCCTCGACCAGTACGAACTGCACATGCAGTTCCTGCACCTGAACCGGCTGGATCCGGGGCATACCAACATGCCCGACAGCCCGGAACAGCCGCCCTCGTAGGGCGAATCGGTGGGCCGATATTCGGCCCACCTTGCTGTATAAGAAGCTGAACCCCCCGGTCGCGATGCGGCCGGGGGTTCTTGCGTGGCTATCGTTTAGTTGTAAGTGATTTCATACAAATGCAGTTTTACGATAAAAGCGCTGTAAAAGCTTGGTAAGGTTAAGTAGCTTTGGTTGTATGACTCATGAGATGGCTAATAAATAACAACGACGTCGCGCAGGGATAAAAGCCGTATGTTTTACGCTCACTCCACCATGGATAGCTCCAAGGCTGATTGGCAAACATTGGCGAGTCATCTGAGCGATGTCGGCAAAATGGCCGCACAGCGCGCGGAGCGGTTTGGTGCAGGACCTTGGGGGGAAGCCGCAGGTCTACTTCATGATCTCGGTAAGTACTCAGTTCCTTTCCAGCGGCGTCTGGAAGGCTCGCCTGAGCGAGTAGACCACTCCACAGCTGGTGCGCATATCGCGATAGAGAAATACCCGAAAGTTGGCTACTTGTTGGCCTACCTGGTTGCTGGCCATCATGCCGGGCTGGCTAATGGTCGCGATACTGGGGAGCGCACGCCATTGGAGATGCGCCTAGGAGTCCGTCGGGCTTGGCCGATCGTCACGAGAAGCACGGGTTTCGAGTCGAATTTATCGATCGATTGAGGCCAATAGCGCGCTATTTAACGAAATGGATCGATGGAATTGGCCGAAAGACCGGGATTCGCAGTAGGTCAGTGTCAAGTCCGACGGGCTCCTAGAGGCGGATTTACCCCCGCTTGAGCAAGGGTGGGAAAAGGAGATCAACTTACCCGATAAGTTGCTACCGCCATCGCACTTCCAGATGTGTCGGGATCGAGGCTTCTTTCAATACGCTTTCTTGGCGCGAATAGTGTTTTCCTGTCTGGTCGCCAGACGCTTACGGCAAGCACGCTGGTTTTTTCTGCCTCGGCTATTGTCGGTGGCCTGAGACCCGGCTGAGCTGGGGCTTTGCCCCTGAATAAATCATTTGTGCCGATTTGCCCTCCGAGAGCAAGCTGAGGTTTCTTCAGTTAACAACAACCCGGAGATGGCAATGACAAAACCCAATATTCTGGTGCTGATGGCCGATCAGGTTAACGGGACACTGTTTGAGGATGGCCCGGCAGATTTTCTGCACATGCCGAACTTGAAGGCGCTGGCCGAGCGCTCGGTACGCTTTCGCAATGCCTATACCCCTAGCTATCTCTGTGCTCCCGGGCGTGCGGCCTTCATGTCGGGCCAGCTTCCCTCGCGCACCGGAGTCTATGACAACGCCGCCGAGTTCCCATCGAGCATTCCGACCTGGGCGCACCACCTGCGCCGCGCAGGCTATCAGACGTGTCTTTCAGGCAAGATGCATTACGTCGGCCCGGATCAGCTACACGGCTTCGAGTCGCGTCTGACTACTGATGTCTATCCGCCCGACTTTGGCTGGACGCCGGACTATCGCAAACCCGGCGTACGCATTGACTGGTGGTATCACAACCTGGGCTCGGTGACCGGGGCCGGTGTGGCCGAGATCTCCAATCAAATGGAGTATGACGACGAGGTGGCCTTCCACGCCGAACAGAAGCTCTATGATCTCGCGCGTGGCCAGGACGAACGTCCCTGGGCGTTATGCGTAAGTTTCACCCACCCGCACGACCCTTATGTAGCGCGACGCAAGTACTGGGATCTCTACAATGACTGCGAGCATCTCGAGCCCAAGATAGGCGAGATTCCCTACGACGAGCAGGATGCTCACTCGCAACGTATCTTCGATGCCAACGACTATACCCAGTTCGACATACAGCCCGAGAATATCCGCCGCGCGCGCCAAGGGTATTTTGCCAATCTCTCTTACATCGACGACAAGGTGGGTGGCATTCTCGACGTGCTCGAACGCACCCGAATGCTCGATAACACGATTATCATGTTCGTCTCCGATCATGGCGACATGCTCGGGGAGCGCGGCTTGTGGTTCAAGATGAGTCCCTTCGAAGGCTCCTCACGGGTACCGCTGATGATCAGCGCGCCGGGACTCGAATCGAAGCGCATCGATACCCCGGTTTCCGCGCTTGATGTCAATCCGACGCTGGCCGATCTGGTCGGCATCGACCTGAGTGCCATTGCCGATTGGACCGACGGGGAATCGCTGCTGCCACTGATCAAGGGCGAAGAGCGCGATACGCCGGTTTACCTGGAGTACGCCGCCGAGGGCAGCTACGCGCCGCTGGTCACCATTCGTCATCGGCAGTGGAAGTTCAACCATTGCGAGCTCGATCCGCCACAGTTGTTCAACCTTGAAGAAGATCCGCACGAGTTGAACAATCTGGCCGAGGATCCGGCGCATGCCGAACGGCTCGCCGACTTCCAGCAGCAATGCCGCGAGCGCTGGGACATGGCGCGCTTCGACGCCGAGGTGCGCGAGAGCCAGGCGCGTCGGCTGATCGTCTACGAAGCACTGCGCAACGGCCACTTCTATCCTTGGGATTACCAGCCGCTGCAGGTGGCCTCGGAACGCTACATGCGCAACCACATGGATCTCAACGTACTCGAGGAGGCCCAGCGTTTTCCACGCGGAGAGTGAGCGCCTTTCGGTCAGGTAACGCTTGGTCGCGCCTCGGCGATGCTTACAAGGCGGGCCGGTCGTTATTACCGGCACGGGATCCAGCCGGGTGCAGGTAAAAACCCACCGATTTCTTCGGTGGGTTCTTTCTGCGAGTCGTCTACGCGCTGAAGGGGAATGGCGATTCGGATGTCACACGGATTCAAGGCGCGCCAGAGCCTTCCATGACCAGCGATGCCATGACAGCGAAAGAGGAACCGCCCTTGAGGCGGTCCCGTTACGCGTGAGGCTATTCGGCTTTTTTACAGCGAAGTGGGCCTGAGCGCCTTGGCAAGTTGCCGCTGTTCCTTGTGGAGCCCCACGTACAGGCTGAAGCACATCACCAGGAGCACTACGGTAAAGGGCAGCCCCGTCGCCACGGCGCCCGCCTGGAGCGCGCCCAGGGCTGTGCTGCCACCGCCGTATAGCAGCACACCGGCGATCACGCCTTTGTTCGAGCATATAGAACATCGCCAGCGACACATCGCCGATGCCATTGGCCAGCTCACCGACACCGTTGGCCGCCTGATGCAGCGCAGTGCCGCCAAAGGTACTCATCCATACCAGCGTGACCAGCGTCGGCACCAACAGCACGGCGATCAGGAATTCGCGTACCGTACGCCCACGGGACACCCGGGCAATGAACATGCCGACGAACGGTGACCAGGAGATCCACCATGCCCAGTAGAAGATCGACCAGTCCTTGGCCAATCCCAACTGGGCGTTGGCGGCATCGGGGTAGACCAGGGCATAGACGATAAACAGCAGGATGATGACAGCAGAAAGCGGGAAGACGGGGTTGTGAAAGTCCAGCCCATGACCTGCTTGTTGTCCTGGCCGGTAGCCAGGACCGGCTCCTCTTGGTCCATAAGTCGTCCTCTTTTAGTTGTTGTGCAAGCCGCAAGCCGCACGCCGTTGCGGCAGGGACGGCCGCATTGCATTCTTGGCTGAGACGGTCCGCTGTGGTTGTTTGAAACCGACGCCGGCTTAACTACCGTCGCGCGTATGGCGCATCGCTTGTTGATCGCCGTTGCGTGTTTGAGACGTGGCCGCCCGACAGGCTGCCAGGAAAACACTGGCCCGCGCTTGAGCGGGCCAGACGATGAAACGCGGAGGGTGTCAGCCTTGCGCCAGGTGCAGGGAGGGCACCTCATGGCCGAGGTTGCTCAGCATCCGCTCGCTGTACCAGTCGATGAAGTCGATGACCCCGAATTCGTAGGTCTGCGAGTAGGGGCCGGGCTGATAGGCCAGCGAATTGATGCCGCGCTGATTCTCCTCGGCCAGGCGCCGGTCCTGGTCGTTGGTGGCGTCCCACACCCGGCGCAGCTGTTCGGGGTCGTAATCGACGCCTGCCACGGCATCCTTGTGCACCAGCCACTTGGTGGTGACCACGGTCTGCTGCGGACCCAGCGGCAGCACCCGGAACACCACGGCGTGATCGCCCATGAAATGGTTCCAGGAATTGGGCAGATGCAGGATGCGCAGCGAGCCCATGTCCGGATTCGTCAGGCGCCCCATCAGTTTCTTGCAGCCCGGCTGGCCATCCAGGGTCATCGACACGGTGCCGTCGAGCAGCGGCGTGCGGGTCAAGCGGTTGCGCTTGCCGAAGCGCTTGAGCTGCCAGGGCACGTGATCAAAGTCCCAGTCGGTCTGCTTGCGTGCGACCAGGGCCTTGTAGGCCGGGGTGGCGCGCGGATCGTCGGTGTCGTCGAACTCCTGCAGCGAGTTGAGCAGTTCCGGATGAGCCCCGTTGCAGTGATAGCACTCGCGGTTGTTCTCGACCACCAGCTTCCAGTTGGCCTGCTCGACGATGCTCGATTCCGCGGCGACCTTGACGTGCTCCATCTGGTAGGGCTCGAGATAGTGCTCCAGCGTGACCAGGAAATCGTCGATCGCCGGCGGTTCGTCGGCCAGGTTGATGAACATGAAGCCGCCGGCGGTCCTGACGTTGACCGGCTTCAAGCCGTAGCTGGCGAGATCGAAGTCGCCGCCCATGTCGCTGCCGGCGAACAGCAGCCGGCCATCGAGTTCGTAGGTCCACTGGTGATAGCCGCACACCAGCTTGGCCACCTTGCCCTTGTCCTTCACGCACAGCCGCGAGCCGCGGTGGCGGCAGACGTTATGGAAGGCATGCACCTTGCCCTCGGCGCCGCGCACCACGATCACCGGGTTGTCGCCGATGTCCAGGGTCATGAAGTTGCCCTTGGCGGGGATCTCGCAGGTCATGCCGGCAAACAGCCACTCCTTTTCGAAGATCTCCTGCATGTCGAGCGCGAACAGCCGCGCATCGTTGTAGAACGGCTGGGGCAACGAGAAGTTGCGTGCTCGGTTGCTGAGCATGTCGGCGGTCGCCTCACGCGCGGCGACCAGGGGATCCTCCAACTGGGAACGGGCAATCAGGTCCATATCAACGGTCCTCATCAATCGCCGCCTCCCCGCGAGGACGACGATACGGTCATTGGGGTTTGTTATCGGTGGGCATGTGCCGCGCACGACGCTCGGATGCCGGCTCTGGGATGTTGGCGAGTGTGGAGCATGCGTAATGAAAGGAGTTATCTGCCGGCGACATCAGCCGGTGTCACGGCGACGCGGGGGAGGATTCCGTGGCTCGCGGGTGGATGTGCGAGGCATGTCCGTGTCGCTGGCAGGCAAGTCGGTCGTGCGTCGCATGCGCAGAATGCGAGCATGAATAGGCGTTGGCGCATCAACGACGCTGAAGCGCCGACGGAGGCGTAGCCACGGCACTGCCAGGCAGAGACGACATGACAATGAACTTCTTCAACCCGGTCACTACCCAGACCTGGACCAACGGCCGTCACAACGTCCGCTGCGTCAAGGTGATTCAGGAAACCTGGGATGTGCGCACCTTTTGCTTCATGGCCGAACAGCCGGTGCTGTTCTTCTTCAAGCCGGGACAGTTCGTCACCCTGGAGCTGGAGATCGAGGGCGAGCAGATCATGCGCTCCTATACCATCTCCAGTTCGCCGTCGATTCCCTACAGCTTTTCGATTTCCGTCAAGCGCATGCCGGGCGGCAAGGTCTCCAGCTGGCTGCACGACAACATGAAGGTCGGCGACGAGCTGGCGGTGCACGGCCCGGTGGGCAACTTCAACGTGATGGACTTTCCCGCCGACAAGGTGCTGTTCCTGTCCGGCGGGGTGGGCATCACGCCGCTGATGTCGATGACGCGCTGGTTCTTCGACACCAATGCCAACGTCGACGTCGAGTTCATCCACAGTGCACGGGCACCGCGCGATGTCATCTACCACCGCGAGCTGGTACACATGTTCTCGCGGATCCCCGCGTTCAAGCTGCACGTGGTGTGCGAGAACAAGGACGACATCGGCGAGGCCTGGGCCGGCTATCGCGGCTACCTGACCCAGCCGATGCTGGAGCTGATGGCCCCGGACTACCTCGAACGCGAGATCTTCTGCTGCGGCCCCACGCCGTACATGAACGCAGTCAAGCGCATCCTGCGCGATAACGGCTTCGACATGAGCCACTATCACGAGGAGTCGTTCGGCGCCACGCCGGTCGAGGTCCAGGAGGAGGTGCTGGAGCTCGCCGAGCAGGCCGAGGCCGCCGCCGAGGAAGTCGATTACGCGGATCTGCTGTGTGTCGAATTTGCCAGCTCGGGAAAGAGCGTGCGTATCCAGCCTAGCGAAACGGTTCATGCGGCTGCATCGAAACTCGGCCTGCACATCCCCAAGGCATGCGGCATGGGAATCTGCGGTACCTGCCGCGTCGGGCTCAAGTCCGGAGAGGTGGAGATGGATCACAACGGCGGGATCACCGACGAGGATATCGAAGAGGGGTATATCCTGTCCTGCTGCAGCCGACCCAAGGGCAACCTGGTCGTCGACTTCTAGCCGAGCGACAGAGGAAAACCGTGGGAATCAAGAAAGCCAACCCCATGGGGGTTGGCTTGATCGCGTCAGGGGGGCGAATTCGCAGCGGTTACGCCGCGCCCAGCAGCCCGTGCGGATCGAGCACGAACTTGCTGGCCGCACCGGAATCGAATTGCTGGTAACCCTGCGGTGCGTCTTCCAGTGAAATGACCTGGGCGTTGACGATCTCGGCGATGTTGAGCCTGCCATGCAGGATCGCCTGCATCAGCTGACGGTTGTACTGCACCACCGGCGTCTGCCCGGTGTGGAAGGAGTGAGCCTTGGCCCAGCCCAGGCCGAAGCGCAGGCTCAGGTTGCCGGTCTGGGCCGCCTGCTCCGTCGCGCCGGGATCTTCGGTGACGTACAACCCGGGAATACCGATCGAACCGGCTTCGCGGGTCACCTCCATCATCTGGTTGAGCACCACGGCGGGCTGCTCCTTGCCGCCATGACCCACCGCCTCGAAGCCGACCGCGTCGATGGCGCTGTCCACCTGGGGCTCGCCGACGATCGCCGCGATCATCTCGCCCAGCCGGTCGTGCTTGCCAAGATCCACCGGCTCGAAGCCCATCTTGCGGGCATGTTCCAGGCGCTGCTGGTTGAAGTCGCCGATCATCACCACGGCGGCGCCCAGCAGGCGTGCCGAGGCCGCTGCCGCCAGGCCCACCGGCCCGGCGCCTGCCACATACACCGTCGAGCCGACGCCGACCTTGGCGTTCAATGCGCCGTGGAAGCCGGTCGGCAGGATGTCGCTCAACATGGTCAGATCGCGAATATTGGCCATGGCCTGGTCGCGATCGGGAAACTTGAGCAGATTGAAGTCGGCGTACGGCACCATGACATAGCGCGCCTGGCCGCCCACCCAGCCGCCCATGTCGACATAGCCGTAGGCACCGCCGGCCCGATCGTCGTTGACGTGCAGGCAGACGCCGGTATGCCCTTCCTTGCAGGTACGGCAGCGCCCGCAGGCGACATTGAAGGGCACCGAGACGAGGTCGCCGATATCGAGAAACTCGACGTCCTTGCCCTTTTCGATCACCTCGCCGGTGATCTCGTGACCCAGCACCATGCCGGACGGCGCTGTGGTTCGGCCCCGCACCATGTGCTGGTCCGAGCCGCAGATATTGGTGGAGACGACTTTCAGAATGACCCCATGCTCGATGGCGCGGCCATTGGGCGCTTCCATCCGGGGGTAGGCAATATCCTGCACTTCGACGTTGCCCGGACCGATATAAACGACACCGCGATTGTCCGACATGCTGATTCCTCTTGTTTGTATGTCGTTGCCTTGGATTCGAGATACAGCCGGAACTGGTTGAATGGCTGGTATCGGTAGTTCCTAGCTTGGCTCCAACAGAGTGGAACAGGCCCGCAGGAGGGAGTTGTCTATCGACGACGTCTGGCAATGCAATGACGACGCAGGCAAGCGAGGCCGACCGGCGCACCTCAGCAGGGTGCCTAGTTGGTCTGTAACGAACGTTTCAGGTGAGCGGCTCTTCATTCAGAGCATGGATAATGCCATTCAAGCCCTTGAAAGGAATAAGCATTACTTACAGAAATGCCTGCATTTGGACTAGTTATTTGCGTTGAGAAGGCGCCCTTGACGATAGTCAGTCAAGGCGGGAGCAAAGGCATGAACATGAAAGTCTGGGCATTGGTTTTCAGGGTTAAAGAAAAAGCGGCCGCTGGTCTGATGCCAAGAGGGCTGCAACGTGATGCAGACGCTGCGCTCAGGATAAAGGCTTCTTATGCGGCCAGTCTTTCAGGGGTGAAGCTAGTTGGTTTTGAAGTTCTGGTGGAAGAAGAGGAGTTTCCTCAGGTAATAAGAGTAATAAGGGTTTTGGAAAAGGATCACAATCTATCTTTGTTCGAGTTTTCTGCCAGAAGCGAAGCGGCAGCCGATGGTGCTTTTTCAATAAAGATCGGGTCGAAACCTACAATTAATGTGGCGTAAAATCAAGCAAGAGGAGAAGGAAATGCAGCTTCCATCCATCATTGAAATCTCTAACGGGGAAAAAGTAACATCAACTTTTTCGGGTGCCGAAATGCGCGGTCGCCTCGATAAGTTGAGAAGCTATATGGCGGACAACGGTGTCGATGCCGTGGTTATGACTTCCTATCACAACATCAACTACTTCACCGATTTCGTCTACTGCAAGTTCGGCCGCGACTACGGCCTGGTCATCACCCAGGACACCTTCACCACGGTGACCGCCAACATCGACGGCGGTCAGCCCTATCGTCGCACCCGCCTGGGTGACAACATCGTCTACACCGACTGGCAGAAGGACAACTTCTTCAAGGCCATCAAGCAGCTGTGCGAAGGCAGCAAGCGCGTGGGCATCGAGTACGACCACGTCACCCTGCAGAACCAGCAGAAGCTCAAGGATGCCCTGGGTGGCGTCGAGTTTGTCGACATCGGCGTGCCCACCATGCGGATGCGCATGGTCAAGTCGGTCGAGGAGATCGCGCTGATTCGCCAGGGTGCTCGGATCGCCGACGTGGGCGGCGTGGCTGTGCGCGATGCCATCCATGCCGGTGTGCCGGAGTACGAGGTGTCGCTGGCCGGTCAGGCCGCCATGGTGCGCGAGATCGCCAAGACCTACCCCAACAGCGAGCTGATGGATACCTGGGTGTGGTTCCAGTCCGGTATCAACACCGACGGCGCCCATAACCCGGTGACCAGCCGCCGTGTGCAGCCCGGCGATATCCTCAGCCTGAACACCTTCCCGATGATCTCCGGCTACTACACGGCCCTGGAGCGCACCCTGTTCCTCGGCCATGCCTCCGATGAGCATCTGCGCCTGTGGGAGGTGAACTGCGAGGTTCACCGCCGCGGCCAGGAACTGATCAAGCCCGGCGTGCGTTGCTGCGACATTGCCCATGAGCTCAACGAGATCTTCGCCAAACACGACCTGCTCAAGTACCGCACCTTCGGTTACGGCCATTCCTTCGGGACGCTGAGCCATTACTACGGTCGCGAGGCGGGCCTGGAGCTGCGCGAGGATGTCGAGACCGTGCTCGAACCCAACATGGTCATCTCCATGGAGCCGATGATCATGGTGCCGGAAGGCCAGCCGGGTGCCGGCGGCTACCGCGAGCACGATATTCTGGTGGTCAACGAGCATAGTGCCGAGAATATCACCGGCTTCCCGTATGGCCCGGAGCACAACATCGTGAAATAACAGACGGAAACGAAAGGGGAGCCAACACTCCCCTGCTATTTCCCATTAAAAAAACAACGGGAGCTGTCTATGATCCTGCATTCTGGGCCCTTCAGGGGCATCAATCCTTGGGTGACGGTGATATCGCTACTCATTGTCACTGCCTTCATCCTCTTCTCCATTCTCGTACCCGACGCCTTTCTGCGCCTAATCAACCTCGGGCGAACCTACATCACTCTCTATCTCAACTGGTGGTACGTGGGTCTTGCCGCGTCTTTCCTGGCTTTTTTGACGTACCTTGCCTTCAGCAAGCACGGCAATATCAAGCTTGGTGCCCCTGGCGACAAGCCGGAGTTCAGCTATTTCGCCTGGTTCGCCATGCTCTACGCGGCAGGACAAGGCATCGGCATCATTTTCTGGTCGATTGCCGAGCCGGTGATGCATTTCTCGGGGGGAACGCCGTTTTCCGAGGCGGTGGGCAATGCCGAGGCAGCCACGGTGGCGATGCGACTCGCTTACTTCCACTGGGGCTTCAACGCCTGGGCGATTTACTGCATCGTGGCCCTGGGCCTGGCGCTGATGGCCTATCGCTATAATAAACCTCTGAGTATTCGCTATACCCTCTATCCCTTGCTGGGCGAGAAGGTCAACGGCTGGATCGGCAATCTCATCGACGTGATCGCCATCTTCGCCACCCTGTTCGGCATCGCCACGTCCCTGGGGCTGGGCGTTCAGCAGATCAACGCGGGCATCAACTTTCTGTGGGAGGTTCCAGTAACGGTCCAGGTTCAGGTGGTGCTGATTGCGATCATCTCCGTACTGGCCTTGATTTCGGTCATGACGGGGCTCAAGCGCGGCATCAAGTACCTCTCTATTGCCAACATGTATCTGACCTTCGTGGTGCTGGCTTTCTTCTTCCTCTTCGGGCCGACCCGCTACATCATCACCAACATGTTCGATTCCTTCGGTGACTACCTGTTTAACCTGATACCGCTCAACTTCTATGCTGGTTCCACGGAGCTGGCCAGGAACCAAGGTGGTAGCTGGCAGGATGTCTGGCAGGGCTGGTGGACCATTTTCTATTGGGGCTGGTGGATATCCTGGTCTCCCTTCGTCGGTGTGTTTATCGCTCGTGTCTCCAGGGGCCGGACCATTCGCGAGTTTATCTTCGGTGTCATCGGCGTATCGGGCCTGCTTTCCTTCGTGTGGATATCTGCCTATGGTGGCTCGGCGCTGTACGTCGAACTGTTCGGCGACGGCGGTATTTCCGAAGCCGTCAGCGGTAATGTTTCGTTGGCCTTATTCGCCACATTTCAGGCGATTGATCCGGGCGTGGTGGGCATGATCATCGGCTTCATCGGTGCCGTTCTGGTCTCGACCTACTTCATCACATCATCGGATTCCGGGACGCTCGTCATTACCACCATTCTCAGCGAAGGTGAGCCGCACCCCCTGAGACGCCACCGCGTGACCTGGGGGGTGATACAAGGGGTCGTCGCTGCCGTGCTGCTGGTAGCCGGCGGCACCGCGGCACTGACCTCGTTGCAGACAGGGGCGATACTCGCGGCCTTGCCTTTCTCGATCATCATGGCGCTGATCGCCATATCGATCAACAAGGCGCTGAATGATGAGTATTATGCCCGGGAGCATGCCATGGTGGCGGTAAAGGATCCGGTATAACGCCTGCCCCGTCGCCGACCTTTCTTCAAGGTCGGCGGCTGGACCGCAATGAACCGAGAAATGACGAGTGAGTGTTTATGTGCAACGTGAAACTGGAAAATATGGACTGGATTTCCTATCGGGAAGCCATCCAGGACGGTCGTTGCAGGATCATCCTGCCGGTCGGGGCCATCGAGCAGCATGGCCCGCACATGTCCCTCAACCCGGACGTGCTGATTCCCAGCCATATCGCCGAGCAGGTGGCCCAGCAATGCGACGACGTGTTGGTGGCGCCGGCCATCGCCTACGGCTACAAGTCCCAGGTGAAGTCCGGCGGTGGCAATTTCTTTCCCGGCACCACCTGCGTTTCGGGGAGCGCCCTCGAGCAGTATGTCTACGATGTACTGATGGCCTATGTGAATCACGGCAACCGCGAGTTCGTTCTGATCAATGGCCATTTCGAGAATTCCATGTTCCTGTGCGAAGCCGCCGACAAGCTGGTCAAGCAGTGCACGCTACGTGGCCTGGAGGTCAGGGTCTATCTGCTTTCCTACTGGGATTACATCAGCGAAGAGACCATCGCCAAGGTATTCCCCGACGGCTTCACCGGCTGGGCCGTGGAACACGGTGGCATCCTGGAAACCTCGATCATGCTCGAGATTCACCCGGCACTTGTCGATATGGACAGGGCGGTGCATGTGGATCCGGCGACTTTCCCGCCTTACGACGTATTCCCCGCAGATCCGAGCTGGGTGGCCGAGAGCGGTACTCTGTCGTCGCCGGTGAAGGCTACGGCGGAAAAGGGCCGCCTGATACTCGATGAGTGTCTCAAGGGAATCGCCCGGCAACTGCGCAGCGCCTAGCGAAGGACGGGGCTGCCGAACTCATTCTTCTCCAGGTTGGCCAGTCCGGCACGCAGGAAGTCGAAGACGTATCGGCTGGTCACGCTCAGTTCTCGCTCGCGGTAGTGGAGATCTATGCTGACCGCTCCAGTTTTGGCAGGCTATCTGCTTCAAGCACATTGGATAGATGAGGTGGCACGACATAAGTGGCTATGGCGGCCAACCCGAGACTTTCTTCTACTATCGAGATGATCCAGGCCAACTCATCTATGCGGTAGTCGCGGCTATCCCGATCCTCCCGAGACCTTTCGGGCTCCATGATCAAGCCGATGTCGTATTGATGCTTCTGAAAGCGCTGATAGATAATCTTGCTGATATCGCAGTCTACCTCGACCATGATATCCGGGTAGGTGCGCGTAAGGTTTCTAACAGCCTTGGGCGGGAAGACAAGCTCAAAATCATTTGTGACTCCCAGTCTGGCACGGCCGGAAATATGCTCCCCTTTTAAGTGCGAAGCTGTACAGTCATTGACCTCGAGTATCTGCTTGGATGCCTGATAGAGATATTCACCATCTTCGGTTGTCTCAAGGCTGGATCCTCTCAGGAATACTTGGGTATAGAGAAGCGACTCAAGCTTCTTGACCTGGAGGCTAATGGCAGGCTGTGACTCCCCAAGAAATTCGCCAGCACTGGTTAATGCTCTATATCCTTGGTTATAAATGGTATTCTTATAATATCTGTCGATATGCCCTTATGTTGCATTCATTGATAGACGTTATGATGGCATTTATTTTTCAAATTTGTCGACGGGTTCCACGTGAAATAGCTTGAGGAATGACTTCGGAGGAAGTGTGAAAAATCCCTATGATTTTGGCCAACAAAAAAGGATAAGATATGAATTCCTGGGTATTAACCACTTTTTTAATATTGACAGGCTATATGCTTGTTCATGCCGGGGCAACTTACCTGCGTCGCGAACTCAAGCGCAAACAACAAGAGCACAGGAGGTAGTCGGCGATGGATTCCTACAAGCTATTCAACTGGGGACTTCTGTTTCTCACCTTCGGCCTGATGATCTACCTGGGCTTCCTTTCGTCCAGAATGATGAAGAAGGGCGATGAAGGAGGCTTTCTCGTCGCCGGGCGTTCGCTGGGCGCCTTCGTCGGCGCCAGTACCATCGTTGCTACCGGCTTCAGTGGCTGGGGGTTCATGGGCTCGCCAGGCGTGACCTATCAATTCGGGGCGATAGAGGTGCTCGGCAACTTCTTCTTCGCGCCGGCGATGATGATAGCGGTGCTGTATTTCGCGCGCTTCTTGCAGCGCAAGGCAGCGGACATGGGCAGCAACACGATTCCCGAGTATATCGCCCAGATTCATGGCGGCGGCAATATGGGCCGGCTTGTACAAGGGGTCGCGGCGCTCATCACCATCCTGCTGCTGCTGGTGTTCCTGACCAGCCAGATCAAGGCCGTCGGCCTGCTGGGCGCGAGCTGGCTGGGCATTGACCTGACCCAGAGCGCCCTGCTGATGGTCGGCGTTATCATCCTCTATACCATGCTGGGCGGCCTCGCTGCGGTGGCCTGGACCGATACCGTGATGGTCTGCGGCATGTCGGTTGCCGCTGTGCTCATAATGGTGCAGATCTTCGGCAGCGTGAACCTGGGGGAGTGGGAAGCCTCGCTCAATGCCATCGACCCGGAACTCCTGAATCCTGCCACCGGGGGGCCCTATGGCGATAGCGTGGCGACAGTATTCCTGGTGCTGCCCTATGCCTTCCTGTTTGCCGCGGTGCTGCCGTTCATGGCTATACGCTTCCTGGCCTTCAAACCGGACGTCAAGCTGCACAAGGCGGGTGTCTATGTGGCGATTCTGGGGGCTTTACTCAGCCTGGTGCCGCTGGTTGGCCTCTATGTCAGGGCCCAGGTGCCCGACCTGGCGGACCCGGATAATGCCATGCCGGTGTATCTGGAGCAGTTCATGCCGCCGGCGCTGGAAGGGCTGATAACACTGTTCATCCTGTTCGCCATGAAGTCTACCGCCAACTCACTGCTGCACACCGTGGCCTCGGCGACCTCTCATGACCTGCGCCTGGCGATTTTCAGCCACGCCTTCAAGAGCGCCGCGCTGGTGCTGTGGATCAACCGCTTCGCGGTGGTCATCCTGGGCGTGGTTGCGCTTTTGATGATGCTCTATGCACCGCCCTTCATGCTTTCGTGGCTGGGTATCCTGGGCACCGGCACCCTGCTGGCCAGTATGATCGGACCGGTGTTCATCTCCACCTTCTGGCAGGGCTCGGCCTGGGGCGCGCTGGTCGCCATGCTGACCGGCTTCGGCACCAGCGGCTACATGATGCTGTTCGCCGATGTGGGCTGGCTGATCGGGCCGCTGACCGGCTGTGTGGTGTCTTCGGTTTGCTACATCGGTGTTTCGTTGGTGACCAAACGCGTCGCCTTTCAGAGAGCATCGATATAACGTGGTTACCGCCAAAAAGCCGGGAGATAAAACGAATAGAGTCCGGTGATGCCGCCATTATGATCCATTACCACGTGGCCGAATCTGAGCCCATCCGGCAGGTGCCACAGATGCCCATGCCACAGGCCTTGGGAATATGCAGGCCGAGCTTGGCGGCTACAACCTGAACCTCGGGCTCTGAAATCGAGTTTAACTCACTGAGCCGGTGCATGGTTCAGGTTGACACACAGGGGACGTTTCAGGCATCTGACAGCCTCTGACAGCCCTGGCTTGTCACCCATCGGGGGTTCATGCTCGAGAATGACGTGCCCGAAGTGTCACCCTGAAGGCACCTGGCTTGCCGGCCATTATCTGACCGGCAGGTCAGTTTGCTATACGTATGCCGGCACTACCCGAGGGGAAGCAAGCCGCCGGTCACAGGTTGGCAATCCCCGATCTCAGAAAATCCAATACATGTCTTGAGGCTACGTTTAGTTCGGGTTCCTTGTAGTGAAGCCCGATGCAAACTTGCTCAAGGGAAGGAAGGTTCACGGTGCTCCCTACATGCTTGAGGTGGTCAGGTATGACGGAGCTAGCCATGGCGGTGATGCCGAGCCCTTCCTCCACTGCCGAAAAAATACCGAGCAGACTGGTGCTGGTATACATGAAACGATAGGAGTATTCCTGGGCCCGCAGCGCCCCTTCCATGATCGATCGATAGATGCATCCCTGTGGATAGGCGATTAGAGGAACCGGATCATCATCGTAGTTGGCCAAATGGCCTTCCTTGTAGACCCACTCGAGATGCTCCAGGCGGTAGTCTCGTGAATCCCTGCTCTCGCTCTCCTTCTCTCGCTCCATGGCCAGGGCGATATCGTAGTGTCCTTTCTGATAGCGCTGAAGGATCACCTTGCTGATCTCACAGTCCACCTCGATGAGGATGTTGGGGTAGACTCTTGAAAGATTTCTCAACGCCTTGGGGAGAAATGCCAGCTCGAAGTCGTTGGGTATGCCGAGACGGACTTTTCCCGAGACATTTTCACCTCTTACCTTGGCGATGATCTGGTCATTGATCTCCAGGATCTGTCTGGCTGCTTGGTAAAGATATTCTCCATCCTCGGTCAATTCCAGACTGGAGCCCCTGAGAAAGATCTTGGTATTGAGGATCTCCTCCAGCTTCTTGACCTGAAGACTGATGGCTGGCTGGGACCGGCCAAGCAACTCACCGGCACTGGTAAAACCGCCCAGGTCCTTGATCGTGATGAACGTTCTCAACAAGTCTGTAGGTATATTTGTCATCGTTCAGCCACAGAGTGATAGGTTTGAATTTCGAGTTTCTACTTTATTATGTTATGTAGCGCTCAGTTCATCCCTTCACCGTACTTTCGTGTCGTACAGCCGGATGGCAGGATACGCTAAATGCCCGGCCTGTCTCCGGGGGCGCGTGACGCCACGCCATGATGCCAGGAGCAATGATGAACCTCTCTCCCCGGGATGAACCCCTTTCCGTGGGCTTCGTCCTGTTGCACCGTTTCACGCTGCTGCCGTTTGCTGCCTTCGTCGATTGCCTGCGCCTGGCCGCCGACGAGGGGGATCGCAGCCGACAGTTGCGTTGCCATTGGACCTTCATGACCAGCACCGGCGAGCCGGCCCTGTCCAGCTGCGGCGCGACCGTCTCGCCCTGCGTGACATTCCGGGACCCGACCGAGTTCGACTATATCGTGGTCATCGGCGGCGTGCAGGATGAAAAGGCCCGTAGGGATGCCATGGCACTGGCCTACCTGCGTCGGGCGGCCGGTGCCGGGGTTCCACTGGTGGGGCTGTGTACCGGGGTCTTCGCCCTGATCCAGGCGGGGTTGATGACGGGGAGGCGTTGCTGTGTCAGTTGGTATCACCATCGAGACATGATTCAACGCTTCCCCGCCATCGAGCCGGTGGCCGATCGCTTGTTTGTCGACGACGGTGACCAAATCACCTGCGCGGGAGGTGCCGCGGCGGCGGACCTGGCGGCCTATCTGATCGAACGTCACCTGGGCAAGGCGTGGGCCATGAAGAGCCTGCATATCATGCTACTCGAGGAGGCTCGGGATGGCACGCAGCCTCAGCCGCAGCCGGTGGTCTTCGGCAAGATCGAGGACCGTCTGGTGCGCCGTTCTCTCGCGGTGCTCGAGCAACACCTGGGCGAAGCCATGTCGATGGACGTGCTGGCCGAGCGGGTGGGGACCTCGCGGCGCAATCTGGAACGCCGGTTTCGCGAGACGCTGGGTGTCGGTCCGCAAAAGTTCGCCCGGGACCTGCGCCTGCGCTACGGACTATGGCTGCTTCATTATACCGGCAAGAGCGTCACCGAGATCGGCGAGCGCTGCGGCTTCGCCGATACCGCACATTTCTCCCGCCACTTCCGCAGCGCTTTCGGCGTAACCCCGTCGGAAATGCGCAAACGTGCCAACGAGACCGGCCGCGATCAGGTCGACCCCTTCTTCCTGCATGTCGAGGGCCGCCCGGCACTCTAAGTGGTATCCCTTATCGTCGCGGCTCCTTGCGACTCAGGCATCCCGCCCCGGTCATCCCGGCGGTTGAAACGGGGCGATGACAAATCCCGCCATGGCCAGGACATTCAGCAAGCCTGTCGCATTTATTCAATCATTGGCGCGTCGGCTACCCTTTAATCAAGGCATGGGCTGGATGTGCCGGACAGCCGTTATCGAGGCATAAGGATTTCAAATTTTTCCCGTCTGCCGGTTGCCGATAGATTCAAGAGGCCTTCTGCCTACCACCAAAACAAGAGGATCCCGACATGAATCAGGTTGGTCTTGCCGCTTACGATTCCCAGGTCGCCGCCGCTATCGCCGATGAAAGCGCACGCCAGGAAGCGCACATCGAGCTGATCGCTTCCGAGAACTACGCCAGTCGCGCCGTGATGGAGGCCCAGGGCACCCAGTTGACCAACAAGTACGCCGAGGGCTATCCGGGCAAGCGCTATTACGGCGGCTGCGAGTTCGTCGACAAGGTCGAGACGCTGGCCATCGAGCGCGCCTGCGATCTGTTCGGCGCCGATTACGCCAACGTCCAGCCGCACTCCGGCGCCCAGGCCAACGCGGCGGTGTTCATGGCGCTGATCAAGCCCGGCGATACCGTGCTGGGCATGAGCCTGGCTCACGGCGGGCACCTGACCCACGGCGCCGCGCCGAACTTTTCCGGCAAGCACTACCATGCCGTGCAGTACGGGCTGAACCCCGACACCGGCGAGATCGACTACGCCGAAGTCGAACGCCTGGCGAAAAGCCATCGGCCCAAAATGATCATTGCCGGCTTCTCCGCCTATGCGCGAGTGGTCGACTGGCGGCGTTTTCGCACTATCGCCGACGAGGTCGGGGCCTATCTGATGGTCGACATGGCGCATGTCGCCGGGCTGGTCGCCGCCGGGCTCTACCCCAGCCCGCTGGCGCATGCCCACGTGGTGACCACCACCACCCACAAGACGCTGCGCGGCCCGCGCGGCGGGCTGATCCTGGCGGCGAACGCCGATGAGGCGCTGGTCAAGAAGCTCAACGGCGCGGTGTTCCCGGGCCAGCAGGGCGGCCCGCTGATGCACGTGATCGCCGCCAAGGCCGTGGCTTTCAAGGAAGCCATGAGCCAGGCGTTCGTCAACTACCAGCACCAGGTCATCAGCAATGCCCGCGCCATGGCGCAGGTCTTCGTCGAGCGCGGTTTTGATGTCGTCTCCGGCGGTACCGACGACCACCTGTTCCTGGTCTCGCTGATCAAGCAGGGCGTGACCGGCAAGGACGCGGATGCCGCGCTGGGCCGGGCGCACATTACCGTCAACAAGAACGCCGTGCCCAACGACCCGCAGAGCCCGTTCGTCACCTCGGGGCTGCGCATCGGCACCCCGGCGGTCACCACCCGCGGCTTCGGCGAGGCCGATTGCGAACAGCTGGCCGGCTGGATCTGCGACATCCTCGATGGACTCGCCGATCAGAGCGATACCGGGGCGGTGGAAGCCGAGGTGCGCGACAAGGTGGCCTCGCTGTGCGCGCGCTATCCGGTGTATGGCGACGCCCAGAACAGCGAGCCGGCCGAGAGCGCAACCTCAGTAGCCTGAGCCTGACCGTCAGCGGGCTCCGAGGGGGCCGATCGAGGAGAAAGTCCATGCAACGCTATTCCGGCTTCGGGTTGGTCAAGCACGCGCTCAGCCATCATGAAAACTGGCAGCGCCAGTGGCGCAATCCCACGCCCAAGAAAGACTACGACGTGATCATCGTCGGCGGCGGCGGCCACGGCCTGGCCACCGCCTACTACCTGGCCAAGGAGCACGGCATCACCAACGTGGCGGTGATCGAGAAGGGCTGGCTGGGCGGCGGCAATACGGCTCGTAATACGACGATCGTGCGTTCCAACTATCTGTGGGACGAGTCGGCGGCGCTCTACGAGCATTCCATGAAACTCTGGGAGGGGCTGTCGCAGGATCTCAACTACAACGTGATGTTCTCGCAACGCGGGGTGTTGAACCTCGGCCATACCCTGCAGGACATGCGCGACATCCAGCGCCGGGTGAATGCCAACCGCCTCAACGGCATCGACAGCGAGGCGCTCGACGCTCGCCAGGTGCAGGAAATCGTGCCGATCCTCGACTGCTCGAAGCGCGCACGCTACCCGGTGATGGGCGCCTCCTGGCAGCCGCGCGCCGGGGTGGCGCGCCACGATGCGGTGGCCTGGGGGTTCGCCCGCGGCGCCGACGCACGTGGCGTCGACATCCTCCAGCAGACCGAGGTCACCGGCTTCAAGATCCTCGATGGCCGGGTGATCGGCGTGCATACCAACCGCGGCGACATCGGCGCCAAGACCGTGGGTTGCGTGGCGGCCGGCAACTCCGGCGTGCTGGCCAGGATGGCCGGCTTCAAGCTGCCGCTGGAGTCGCATCCCCTGCAGGCGCTGGTCTCGGAGCCGCTCAAGCCGATTCTCGACACGGTGGTGATGTCCAACCACGTGCATGGCTACATCAGCCAGTCGGACAAGGGCGACCTGGTCATCGGCGCCGGCATCGACGGTTATCTCGGCTACGGCCAGCGCGGCAGCTACTCGACGGTGGAGCATACCCTGCAGGCGATCGTCGAGATGTTCCCGATCTTCTCGCGGGTGCGCATGAACCGCCAATGGGGCGGCATCGTCGATACCTGCCCCGACGCCTGCCCGATCCTCTCGGCCACCCCGGTCAAGGGACTCTACTTCAACTGCGGCTGGGGCACCGGTGGCTTCAAGGCCACGCCGGGCTCGGGCCACGTGTTCGCCGCCAGCCTGGCCAAGGGCGAGATGCATCCGATTGCCGCGCCGTTCTCCATCGACCGCTTCCACTCGGGGGCGCTGGTCGACGAACACGGTGCCGCGGGCGTCGCGCACTAAGGAGACACTGTCATGTTCCATATCTATTGCCCGTACTGCGAAGAGCACCGCGAGGAAGAGGAGTTTCATCCCAAGGGCCAGGCGCATATCGCCCGCCCGGCGGAGCCCGAGGCCTGCTCCGACGAGCAGTGGGGCGATTACCTGTTCTTCCGCGACAACCCGCGGGGCGTGCACCACGAGCTGTGGGTGCACGCCATCGGCTGCCGCAAGTTCTTCAACATCACCCGACACACCGCGAACTACGAGATCCTCGAGACCTACCGGATGGGCGAGCAGCCGACGATCACCGCCGAGAGCCTGGCGTGTGGCGAGAAAGCCGGTAACGTGCAGGTCGCCGAGGGCGGCCAGCAGACCGTGGGAGCCAGCGACGCCGCCCTGGCGTCGGTCAAGGGAGCGCAGGCATGAGCCAGTCATCATCACAGCCCAACCGTCTGGCGCAAGGCGGCCAGGTCGATCGCTCGCGCACGCTGAACTTCACCTTCAACGGCAAGCGTTACGTCGGCCACCCCGGCGATACCCTGGCCTCGGCGCTGCTGGCCAACGGCGTCGACGTCGTCAACCGCAGCTTCAAGTACTCGCGCCCGCGCGGGATCGTCGCCGCCGGGGCGGAGGAGCCCAATGCGGTGGTCCAGCTCGGCGCGACCGAGGCCGCCCAGGTGCCCAACGTGCGCGCCACCCAGCAGGCGCTCTACGAGGGGCTCACGGCGCGCAGCACCAACGGCTGGCCCAACGTCCAGCGCGATCTGATGGGCATGGTCGGCAAGCTCAGTGGCGCCTTCATGCCGCCGGGCTTCTACTACAAGACCTTCATGGCCCCGGCCTCGCTGTGGATGACCTACGAGAAGTACATCCGCAAGGGCGCCGGCCTGGGCAACAGCCCCGGCGAGCCCGACCCGGACAGCTACGACCATCTCAACCAGCACTGCGACGTGCTGGTCATCGGCGCCGGCCCGGCGGGCCTGGCCGCCGCGCTCACGGCGGCGCGCAGCGGGGTACGGGTGATCCTGTGCGACGAACAGGAGGCGATGGGCGGTTCGCTGCTGGATAGCCGCGAGCGGATCGACGAGGCGCCCGCGGGGCAATGGGTCGACCGCGTGCTCGACGAACTCGGCAGCCTGGAAAACGTGACATTGCTGCCGCGTACCACCGCCAACGGCTATCACGATCATAACTTCGTGACCCTGCACGAGCGCCGCACCGAGCACCTGGCCGACAGCGCGCCGACCCGCGACGGGCGCCGCCAGGTACGCTCGCGCCTGCATCGGGTGCGGGCCGGCCAGGTGGTGCTGGCCACCGGCGCCCATGAGCGCCCGCTGGTCTACGCCAACAACGACGTGCCCGGCAATCTGCTGGCCGGGGCCGTATCCAGCTACATCCGTCGCTACGGCGTGGTGCCGGGCAACAAGCTGGTGCTGTCCGCGACCAACGACCATGCCTACCGCGCCGCGCTGGACTGGCATGAGCTGGGCAAGTCGGCCGGCCGCGAGGTGGTGGCGATCGTCGACGCCCGCGCCAACCCCGACGGCGAGCTCGTCGAACAGGCGCGGGCGCTGGGCATTCGCGTCATCACCGGCAGCGCGGTGATCGAGGCCAAGGGTGCCAACCGTGTCAGCGCCGCCCGCGTGGCGAAGATCGATGCTCAGCTGTTCAAGCTGGCAGGCCGGGTCGAAGAACTGGCTTGCGATACCATCGCCAGCTCCGGCGGCTACAGCCCGGTCATTCATCTCTCCTCGCACACCGGTACGCGCCCGACGTGGCGCGACGACATTCTCGGCTTCGTGCCGGGCACGCTGAAGGGCATGACCCCGGCGGGCGGTGCGCAGGGCGTCTACTCGCTGGCGGCGGTGATCGCCGACGGCAGCGATGCCGGCAGCCAGGCGGTCCAGGCCAATGGGCAGTCGGCGGAGCCTTTCGAGGCGCCGCATGTGGCGCCCATCCGTGAAGGAGCGAGCGTGGCGCTCTATCAGGTGCCCCACGAAAAGCCGACCCTGCGGGCGCCCAAGCAGTTCGTCGACCTGCAGAATGACGTCAGCGCGGCAGGCATCGAAGTGGCCACCCGCGAGGGCTTCGAGTCCATCGAACACGTCAAGCGCTACACGGTGATGGGCTTCGGCACCGACCAGGGCAAGCTCGGCAACATCAACGGCATGGCGGTCGTCGCCCGCTGTCTGAGGCGATCGATTCCCGAGGTGGGCACGACCGTGTTCCGGCCCAACTACACGCCGGTCACCTTCGGCGCCATCGTCGGCCGCCACTGTCGCGAGCTGTTCGATCCCGAGCGCTACACCGCGCTGCATCAGTGGCATGTCGAGCAGGGCGCCGAGTTCGAGGATGTCGGGCAGTGGAAGCGCCCGTGGTACTTTCCACAACAACGCCGCGCAGAGAACGGCGAGCGTCTGGAGACGATGGAGGAAGCGGTAGCCCGCGAATGCCTGGCGGTGCGCGAGCGGGTCGGCATCCTCGATGCATCGACCCTGGGCAAGATCGATATCCAGGGGCCGGATGCCCGCGAGTTCCTGGGCCGCGTCTACACCAACAAGTGGGCCAAGCTGGCGCCGGGCCGGGTCCGCTATGGGCTGATGTGCAAGGACGACGGCATGCTCATGGACGACGGCACCACCAGCTGCCTGGGCGAAAACCATTTCCTGATGACCACCACTACCGGCGGCGCCGCCGGCGTGCTGGAGTGGCTGGAACTCTGGCATCAGACGGAGTGGCCGGAGCTGCAGGTCTACTTCAATTCGGTGACCGATCACTGGGCGACCATGACCGTGACCGGGCCCGACGCCCGCAAGCTGCTGGCCGAGATCACCGACATCGATCTTGACCGCGAGGCGTTCAAGTTTATGGACTGGCGCGAGGGCACGGTCGCCGGCGTGCCGGCCCGGGTCTTCCGGATCTCCTTCACCGGCGAGCTGTCCTTCGAGATCAACGTCCAGGCCAATTACGCCATGCACGTCTGGAAAACCCTGTTCGAGCACGGCGAGCAATACCAGCTGACGCCCTACGGCACCGAGACCATGCACGTACTGCGGGCCGAAAAAGGGTTGATCATCGTCGGCCAGGATACCGACGGCTCGGTCACCCCCGAGGATCTGGGCATGCAGTGGGCGATCGGTTATGACAAGCCGTACTCGTGGATCGGCAAGCGGGCCCTGTCGCGCTCCGATACCCGGCGCACCGACCGCAAGCAGTTCGTCGGCCTGAAGCCCAAGGACCCCAAGGTGGTGCTGGAGGAGGGCGCCCAGATCGTCTTCGACCCCAAGCAGGCCATCCCCATGGTCATGTCGGGTCACGTGACGTCCAGCTATTACAGCCCCTCGCTGGGACAGGGCTTCGCCCTGGCGGTCGTCAAAGGCGGTCACGAGCGCATGGGCGACACCGTCTACTTGCCGATGGTCGATGGCACCGTCCACGAGGCCGAAATCGTCAGCCCCGTCTTCATCGATCCCAAGGGAGAGCGCCAGAATGTCTGAGGTCAGAGAATTCGATACCCGGCCTGCCGGGCACCCGAGCGCCGAGT
Source organism: Halomonas zincidurans B6 (assembly GCF_000731955.1). NCBI lineage: Bacteria > Pseudomonadati > Pseudomonadota > Gammaproteobacteria > Oceanospirillales > Halomonadaceae > Modicisalibacter > Modicisalibacter zincidurans. Next base: position 3,374,229 of record NZ_JNCK01000001.1, read on the forward strand.
CGCCGCTGGCGTGGTCCTTTCATCGGCAGACGCCGCCTCGTGAAGCCAATGCGGGCGTGGCGCTGCGCGAGCACGCCTTCCTCGATCACCTGATCTTGCGCGGCGGCGCCATCGTGCTGGACGAGGCCGTGCGCGAAGTGCTGGGCCTCGCGTTGCCGGCCCGGCCCAACACGCTGACGCTGGATGACGGCGGGGAGCGTTCGATTCAATGGCTGTCGCCCGACGAGTGGCTGGTCATCGTGCCCGCCGGCGAGGCGTTTGCGCTGGAGCGCCGCCTGCGCCAGGCGCTGGGTCAGGCACACTTCAGCATCGTCAATGTCGGCGGCGGGCAGACCCTCGTCGAACTCTCGGGGCCGCAGGCCCGCGAGGTGTTGATGAAGTCCACGACCTACGATGTACATCCGCAGGCGTTCCCGGTGGGCAAGGGCGTCAGCGTGGTGTTCGCCAAGGCTTCGGTGGTGCTGCGCCGGCCGCGCGAGGATGTCTGGGAGCTCGTGGTGCGGCGCAGCTTCGCCGACTACTGCTATCGCTGGTTGCTGGATGCGGCTGAAGAGTTCGGCGCCAGCGTGGAGCGCTGATAGCCAGGCCGGCCCCGTGCCGGCCTTTCTAATTAGTCGATAACAAGTGGGACGTCATGAGCCGAATGGCCGATACCTGGATACTTGCCGCCCAGTGCCCCAGCCGTCTGGGCACGGTGGATGTGGTGACGCGTTTCTTGAAAGAGCAGCACTGCTACATCACCGAGCTCAACTCGTTCGACGATCGGCTGGGCGGGCGCTTTTTCATTCGCGCCGAGTTCCGCCCCGAACTGAAAGGCTTCCACGACGAGGCGTTTCAGCAAGCCTTTGCGCCGCGGGCCGCCGAGTTCGCCATGGAGTTCGAGCTGACCCCGCCGGGCAAGCGCACCGGGACCGTGATTCTCGTCTCCAAGGCCGATCACTGCCTGAACGATCTGCTCTATCGCTATCGCATCGGCCAGTTGCCACTGGATATTCGCGCGGTGATTTCCAACCATCCCGACCTCGAGCCGCTGGCGGCATGGCATGGCCTGCCCTATCACCACCTGCCGGTGACCGCCGAGACCAAGCCGCAGCAGGAGGCGCAGATCCAGGCAATCATCGAGCAGAGCGGGGCGGAGCTGGTGGTGCTGGCGCGCTACATGCAGGTGCTGTCGCCGGCCATGTGCGAGCGGCTGGCGGGGCGCGCCATCAATATCCACCATTCGCTGCTGCCCGGCTTCAAGGGCGCCAGGCCGTATCACCAGGCCTACGAGAAGGGCGTCAAGCTGGTCGGCGCGACGGCGCACTACATCAACAACGACCTCGACGAAGGGCCGATCATCGCCCAGGGCGTCGAGCCGGTCGATCACGCTCACTACCCGGAAGACCTGGTGGCCAAGGGGCGGGATGTCGAATGCCTGACCCTGGCTCGCGGCATTGGCTATCATCTCGAGCGTCGCGTATTCCTGCATGCGGGGCGCACGGTGGTGCTGGGCAACTGACGTGCCGGAGGGCCGATGCGCGAGATGCCATCGGCCCCGGGTGACGCGGCAATCTTACAGGGCCTCACAGGTCCTTGACCAACCTGAGTGCATCGTAAATGGCCGCATGGGTGTTGCGGTGAGCAATCGCGTCGCCGATTCGGAATAGCTGAAACGTGCCGTCCGGGTTGGTGTCGAGCGCCTGCGCTCTGCCGGCGATCAGGTCGTCGTAGTCGACCGCGCCCCGGTTGCTCGACAGCGGCTTGAGTTCCTCGTAGAGATCGTCCATCGGCAGGGTGCCGAAGTTGACCACCACCTGATCCACGCGGCGTTCCAGATCAAGCTGGGTATAGTCGCTGCTGATCGAGGCCACCAGGTCGCTGCCATCGCGGCGGATGCCGGTCAGCCGGAAGGTCGGCGTGAAGGTGACGTCAAGCTTCTGCAGGGCGCGCATGTAGGGAACCAGGTTCATGGCCATCACTTCCGGCGCCAGGGCGCGGTCGGCGGTCATGTACTCCACCTTGCTGCCCGCCTGGGCAATGATCTCCGCCGCCTGCAACGCGGTATGGTCGCCGGCGTCGTCGTAGACGAGCACATTGCTGCCCGGCTTGGCGTGGCCGGAGAGGATGTCCCAACCCGTCACCGCCAGTTCGTTGCCTTCCGCCAGCGCCTGCTCGTTGGGCAGGCCGCCGGTCGCCACGATGACCACGTCGGGTGACTCGGCGAGCACTTCGTCGTTTTCCGCGAACACGTTGAAATGGAAGGTGACGCCCATCGCCTGGCAGCGCTCGATGCGCCAGTCGACGATGCCCATCATCTCGCGGCGGCGCTCGCTCTGCGCGGTCAGGCGAATCTGCCCGCCCGGCGCGTCGGCGGCCTCGAACACCACGACCTCGTGGCCGCGCTCGGCGGCCACCCGAGCCGCTTCCAGCCCGCCGGGCCCGCTGCCGACCACCACCACCTTGCGCCGGGTTGCGGCGGGGGTAATGGTGTGCGGCAGGGTGGTTTCGCGACCGGTCGCCGCATTGTGGATGCAATACGCCGCCCCGCCCTGATAGATGCGGTCGAGACAGTAGTTGGCGCCGACGCAGGGGCGGATTTCCGCTTCGCGCCCCTCGATCACCTTCTTCATCAGATGCGGGTCGGCCATATGGGCGCGGGTCATGCCGATCATGTCCACCTTGCCGGAGGCGATCGCATGGCGCGCCGTGGCGACGTCCTGGATCTTGGCGCCATGGAAGGTGGGGAAGTCGACCTCGCGCTTGATCTCGCCGGCGAAGTCCAGGTGCGGCGCGCTGGGCATGCCCTGGATCGGGATGACGTCGGTCAGCCCGGGGTCGGTATCGATGTGCCCCTTCACCACGTTGAGGAAATCCACCAGGCCGCTGTCCTTCAACCGGTGTGAGATCGCCATGCCGTCGCGGGCATCGATGCCTCCCGGCAGGCACTCGTCGCCGGTATAGCGCACGCCCAGCAGGAACGTGTCGCCGACCCGCTCGCGGATGCTGGCGAGCACCTCGAAGGTGAAGCGCAGCCGGTTTTCCAGGCTGCCGCCGTAGGGCCCGTCGAGCTCGTTGGTCAGCGGCGACCAGAACTGATCCATCAGATGGCCGTAGGCCTGGATCTCGAGGCCATCGAGACCGGCGGCGTGCATGCGCTCGGCGGCGTCCGCATAATCCGCGATCAGCCGCTCGATGTCCCAGAGTTCCGCCTTCTTGGGATAGGCGCGGTGGGAGGCCTCGCGGTGATTCGACGCCGAGACGATCGGCAGCCAGTCGCCCTTGTCCCAACGGGTGCGGCGGCCCAGGTGGGTCAGCTGGATCATCACCGCCGTGCCATGTTCGTGGCAGGCATCGGTCAGCTCGCGCATCCACGGCACCACTTCATCCTTGTAGGCGAGGATGTTGTTGAAGACCGGCGGGCTGTCCCGCGACACCGCCGCGGAACCCGCCGTCATGGTGAGTGCCACGCCGCCCTTGGCGCGTTCCACATGATAGGCCCGGTACAGCGCCTTGGGCATGCCGTCTTCGGGGTAGGCGGGTTCGTGCGAGGTCAGCATGACCCGGTTCTTCAGCGTCAGGTGCTTGAGTTGCAGGGGCTGCAGCAGAGGATCGTTTTTCACGGCGAGCGCTCTTTATTGTTCTGATATCGAATCAAGCTAGTCTTCTCTGTACACTGGTGTCAACAATGGTGACATCGATGTACAGGGCGTACAGAGGGCATCGCTGCCAAGTATCATTGCCTAGGGGAAAACGGAGAGCAAACTGAGTGAAAAGCGACCGCCCCACTACCAACCGGATTGCCTGGATCGATGCGGCGTACGACTTGCTGATCGACGCCGGCGTCGGCGCCGTCAAGATCGTCCCGCTGGCCAAGAAGCTGGGCGCGTCGCGCACTAGTTTCTATTGGTTGTTCAAGGAGCGCGAAGAGGTTCTTGATGCACTGCTGGAACGCTGGGAACGCCGCAATACCTACGCGCTGGTCTTGCAGACCGAGAAGTATGCCTCGTCGATCGTCGAGGCCATGCTGAATGTCTTCGACTGCTGGTTCGATCCCGCTCTCTTCGACTCGGAGTTCGAGTACGCCGTCAGGAGCTGGAGCTTGCAGGATCGCGCCGTCGCCGGGCGGGTCCGCCGGGCCGACGAGCAGCGCCTGCAAGCGCTGCAGGCGATGTTCATCCGCTACGGCTATGACTCAGCGGAAGCCGATACCCGGGCCCGGACCGTGTACCTGATCCAGATCGGCTACATCTCGATGCATACCCAGGAGACCCGGGACACACGCATCAGCCGCGTGGCCCAGTACGTCGCCATCTTTACCGGGCAACCCTGCGTGCCCGCCGATCTGGAGCGTTTCGCCGCACGGCACACGGCCCGGTTTTCCGGCGAGGAATTGGCGGCTGCACAACGGCAGATGGCTCAAGAACCGGCAATCGACGCTGGGACTCATCGGGGGTGACGGCTGGCTTGGCAGCGCGCTGGTGGTAGAGAGCCCGACAGGGCTGAAACATTACACCACCGGTCCCCCGGCGACGGCGAGCCCGGAGGCTCGCCGTCTTCGCGATGGCCGCGGTCTCAGCCCTTGTTGGCGGCCTGGGCGGCGTCGATCACATCCTGTCCGATCTCGTCGGCGAATTCCTTCCACACCGGTTTCAGCAACCGGCCGGAAAATTCCCCTGGTGTTTTATCCATGGGGTAGTCGGGCTCAATCGACTTTGCTTATATGTGGGTAACAGAGCGTAATCGGTTGTAGCCGCTACTCCAATGCCGGAGGTTCCATGGATGATTTATCACCGTCGGATCTAAAGACGATCCTGCACTCGAAACGCGCGAATCTGTATTACCTCCAGCACTGCCGGGTCCTGGTCAATGGCGGCCGTGTCGAGTATGTCACCGACGAGGGCAAGCAATCGCGCTACTGGAACATTCCCATCGCCAACACCACTTCGTTATTGCTTGGTACGGGTACCTCGATTACCCAGGCGGCGATGCGTGAGCTGGCCAAGGCCGGTGTCTTGGTCGGCTTTTGCGGTGGTGGCGGGACGCCGCTTTTCGCGGCCAATGAAGTGGACGTGGATGTCGCCTGGTTGACCCCGCAGAGCGAATACCGGCCCACGGAGTATCTACAGCATTGGGTGCGCTTCTGGTTCGATGACGGCAAGCGCCTCGAGGCGGCCCGTGCTTTCCAGATGGCGCGGCTATCGCGCATCGAATCGCTCTGGCAAGGTCGGCCGCTCAAGGAAGCGGGTTTTGATATATCCGCCCAGCACTTGAGTGATGCATTGGCACAACACCGAGAAGCGATTGCCGGTGCATCCGATACCGTGGAGTTACTGACGCTCGAGGCGCGTTTGACCAAGACGTTGTTCAAGCTGGCGGCCCAGGCGGTGACGTATGGCCAGTTCACGCGTGCCAAGCGAGGCAGTGGGACCGATCCCGCGAATCGGTTTCTCGATCATGGCAATTATCTCGCCTACGGGCTGGCGGCAACGGCGACCTGGGTGCTGGGAATTCCCCATGGTCTGGCGGTATTACATGGCAAGACTCGCCGGGGCGGCTTGGTCTTCGACGTCGCGGACCTGGTCAAGGACGCCATCATCCTCCCGCAAGCGTTCCTGTCGGCCATGCGAGGCGACGAGGAACAAGAGTTTCGCCAGGCGTGCATTGAGAGGCTGACGCGCACCGAATCCCTCGATTTCATGATCGACACGCTCAAAGCCGTGGCCCTCGAGCTTGGAGGGCCTGACACATGAATGTGCTGCTGGTTTCCCAGTGCAACAAGAACGCGCTCAAGGAAACGCGGCGCATTCTCGACCAGTTCGCCGAACGCCGGGGAGAGCGTACCTGGCAAACCCCGATTACGCTCGAAGGGCTCGACACACTAAGGAAATTGCTACGCAAGACGGCGCGCAAGAATACCGCCGTGGCGTGCCACTGGATTCGCGGCCACGACCACAGCGAGCTGGTATGGGTGGTAGGCGATGCCAAGCGCTTCAATCTACAAGGGGCGGTGCCGACCAATACGACGTCGCGCGATATTCTCCGCCGCGAAGACGAAAACGACTGGCACAGTGGCGAAGATATACTGTTGCTGGCGTCCATGGCGGCACTGTTGCACGACTTGGGGAAAGCGACCGTAGCGTTCCAGCAACGCCTGCAAGGGAAATTGGAAGGGCGCAATCTGTACCGCCATGAGTGGGTGTCGCTGCGGCTTTTCCAAGCTTTCGTCGGGAATGACGATGACGCGACCTGGTTAATGCGGCTCGCCGAAGGCCGCTATCAAACGCAAGACTGGCTAAAGGCACTGGAGTGCGATGGGCTCGACCCCGAGCCCTCCGCCATATTCCGCCGCTTGCCGCCATTAGCGGCGGCGCTTGGCTGGTTGGTCATCAGTCACCATCGTTTACCTCTCAAGCCTCCCGATGACACGTCGGACCCGGCGACACGCTGGGGGAGCAGCAATGTCACGCTGCAAATGGAACAGTTGGATGATCTGCTAGGGCTCATCGACGCGCAATGGAATGAAATTCCCTCGACGCAAGAGCCGGCACGCATCACCCCCTATTGGCAATTCAAGCATGGCCTACCGGTGGACACGCGGCGTTGGCGGGAGCGGGCGGCCAAGCAAGCAAAGCGCCTATTGGCGCGTCTTTCCGGCGACGCAAGTTGGCTCGATAGCCCTTATGTCATGCATCTCTCCCGCCTGTGTCTGATGCTTGCCGATCATCACTACTCAAGCCTTGAAGACCCAACGCATCGTGTGGCCGGTGAGCCGCAGTATCCGCTGGTCGCCAATACCGTGCGCAAGACGGGGCAACCCAATCAATTGCTGGACGAACATATTCTGGGTGTCGAGAAGCATGCGGCAGTGGTTGCGCGGGCGCTCCCCAGTGTGGATAGCCATCTGCCACGCTTGGCACGACATAAAGGCTTCCGCAAACGTAGTAACCATGCGCGTTTCCGCTGGCAGGACAAGGCGTTCGATCTGGCCCAGTCGCTGCGTGAGCGCAGCCAGCGCCAAGGTTTCTTCGGTATCAACATGGCCTCCACGGGCTGCGGCAAGACACTGGCCAATGGACGTATCCTGTATGCGCTGGCCGACCCGGAGCAGGGCGCACGCTTTAGTATCGCGCTGGGGCTGCGCACGCTCACGCTGCAAACCGGCCAAGCCTTGCGTGAACGCCTCAACCTGGGAGAAGATGATCTCGCAGTGCGTGTCGGCGGCAGTGCCAATAAAGCCCTTTTCGATCACTACGAGCGTGAAGCCGAGGCCAGCGGTTCCGCCTCTCGGCAGGGGCTGATCGATGAAGACGCTCACGTCGTGTTCGAGGGCAACTTCGAGAGCCATCCGCTGCTCAAACGGCTGGGAGAGGAACCAGGGACACGCTCGCTGGTGGCCGCTCCCATTCTGGTATGCACCGTGGATCACTTGGTGCCGGCGACCGAAAGCACGCGAGGGGGCCAGCAAATCGTCCCCATGTTGCGTCTGATGAGCAGTGACCTGGTGCTTGATGAAATCGACGACTTCGATATTAACGATCTACCCGCGCTAACACGGTTGGTCCATTGGGCGGGGCTGCTTGGTTCGCGCGTGTTGCTGTCATCGGCCACCTTGCCCCCCGCCCTGGTGCGGGGGTTGTACGACGCCTACCGCAGTGGGCGCGAAGCGTACCAGCGCCATCGCGGCGAGCCTGGCTTGCCGGTGGATATTTGTTGCGCGTGGTTCGACGAAAATGACCGTCAGCATCATGATTGTGCCGATGGTGACGCGTTCAGCGCCGCGCATGCCGCCTTTGCCGAACGTCGGCTCAAGCGCTTGGCCGATAGCCCTGTGCGGCGGCGGGGGGAGCTCATCCCCATGCCGCCTCTGGGGAAACGGCCGGAAGAAATTCGCGCTGGCCTGGCCACATTGCTACGTGATCAAGCTGCTCAGCTACACGAGCGCCTCCATTCTTGTGATCCGAACACGGGCAAGCGCGTGAGCTTTGGCCTGATACGCATGGCCAATATCGACCCATTGGTGGATGTCGCTACCGAACTGTTTCGACTAGGCGCCCTCGATGGCCAACGGATTCACCTTTGTGTCTATCATTCCCGCCATCCGCTCGTCATGCGCTCGGCGATCGAACGACGCCTGGACCAAACGCTGCAACGTGCCGAGCCGGACCGAGTGTTCGAGCAGGCCGACATTCGGCGTTTACTCGATGGCAGTGACGAAGCCGATCATTTGTTTATCGTTCTAGGCTCGCCGGTAACCGAAGTCGGTCGCGACCACGATTACGACTGGGCGATTGTCGAGCCTTCCTCCATGCGCTCGATCATCCAGTTGGCAGGGCGTGTATGGCGCCATCGCGACAAACGCTGCGACACGCCGAACATTCAGCTCCTGGATACCAACCTCAGTCACCTGGAAAAACCTGGAGAACTTGCATTCCAACGCCCGGGGATCGAGACCGGTGAGGCTTGGCGACTCAGTAGTCACTCGTTGAGCGCGCTGCTCACGCCGGATGAATATCAGATCATCGACGCCCGGCCACGCGTGCTGGCGCGCGAGACGCTATCCCCACGCGATAGCCTGGTCGATCTGGAGCACCAGCGACTGATAACCCAAATGCTGGAGCCGCCCACCCAGCCGCTGACCAATGTTAATGGCCAAGTAAAGTGACCCAGTACCGGCCAACGCTTTTGACCCACCCCCGAGGTGGCAGCGCTGCCACCATCCACCTACCGTGTCGGCTCAGCCAAGGGTCGGGACGGAGATGTGAAGGATTGGGGAATGATTCACAAGATCAAAGCGTTACATGATGACGGACAGGGCCTGTCGATCCGCGCCATCGGCCAGGAGCTGGGCCTCTCCCGTAACACCGTGCGCAAGTACCTGCGCCAGGACGTAGCCGCCATCGAGGCGGCGCAGTCGAACCGGGAGCGCGAGAAGAAGCTCGATGCCCATCGCGACTACATCGCCTACCTGCTGCGCACCTTCCCTCGGCTGAGCAGCGTCAAGGTCGCCCGCAAGCTGCGTGAGAAGGTCGGGGAGCTGGCGGTTTCGGAGCGCACCCTGCGCCGTTACGTGCAGCAGGTGAAGAGCACCGTCGCCAGCCGACAGCGGCGCTACTACGAGCCGGTGCTCGACATGGTCCCCGGTGTGCAGTGCCAGGTGGATCCGGGCGAGCTGCGCGAGGTGAAGATCGGCGGCGAGCCGCGAACGCTGTACTTCGTGGTGTTCGTGCTCTCTTACTCGCGTCTGACCTACGTCGGTGTCAGTCTCTCGCCGCTCGACACCCTCACCTTCATCCGCCTGCACGACGAGGCCTTCCGCTACTTCGGCGGCCTGCCCGAGGAGTGCGTTTACGACCAGACCAAGATGGTGGTGATCAGCGAGCAGTTCCGCGAGCTGAAGGTGAACCAGCGCTTTCATGAGTACGCCACTACCGCTGGCTTCCGGATCCATGCCTGCTGTGGCTACGACCCGGAGAGCAAGGGTAAGGTCGAGGCCGGGGTGAAGTACGCCAAGCAGGACGCTTTCTACGCCGAGACCTTCCGCGACGAGGCCGACCTGCGCCGCCATGTGCAGCAGTGGCTCGATGAGGTCGCCAACGTGCGCACTCACGGCACCACCGGCCGGCAGCCGAGGGTCCACTTCGAGGCCGAGGAGCGGGCGCATCTTGGGCCCTACCTGACGCCGGCCTGTGTGGCGCGAGGCGTCGACGACCTGGCCCCGCGTAAGGTCGACAAGACCGGGCTGATCGCCTGGAAGGCCAACAAGTACTCGGTGCCCATGGCCTACCAGCAGGGGCGTGTCGGCGCCCGGGAAGAGGACGACCGCCTGGCGATTCACGACCTGGAGAGCGGTGACGAGATTGCCACCCATTCGCTGCACCTGGGCACGGGTCGTACGCGGCGCAACGAGAACCACTACCGCGATCACCGCCAGCAGGAGGCGGAGCTTGAGCAGGCCATCGAGCGGTGCCTCGGCGAGCCCTTGGGAGGCCAGCTCTGTGCGCGCCTGCGCGAGAGCATGCCGCGCCACTATAGAGACCAGCTGCGGGGCGCCAGGAAGCTGCTGGAAGGCGAGCCCGAGCTGGACCGGGTACTGATCGGCGACTGGGTCACCCGTGAGCGCCTCACCGCCGGCGGGCTCAAGGAGCGCCTGGCGGCGGCCCGGCTGGCCAAGGCGCGTGGGCGGGATCGCGACGCCGATGCCCCGGCGGGCCCCGTCACGCCGCCCCCGGACCTGAGCCAGTACGCCCGACTTGGCCGCTCCAGCGGCCAGCAGGAGGTGACCCATGGGGCAACTTGAGTTGACCGCCGGGCGCTACCGCAGCCTGCGCCTCGGCGCCATCGCCGGGGATCTCACCGTCCTGCTGGCCCAGGCCGAGGCCAACGAGGTCTCCTACCTGGCTTTCGCCGACATGCTGGTCGAGCACGAGCGCCAGACCCGTGAAGCCAAGCGAATCGACCTCTACCGGCGTCAGGCCGGTTTCCCCAGCGACAAGCGGCTGGAGGGGTTCGACTACCGGCACCAGACCACCATTACCAAGCGCCAAGTCAGCGCTCTGCTCGACTTCGCCTTCCTCGACAACCGCGAGAACCTGGTGTTCATCGGCCCGCCGGGCGTGGGCAAGACCCACTTGGCCATCGGCATCGGTCAGAAGGCCATCGAGGCTGGCTACCGGGTGCTGTTCCGCAACGCCCTGGACCTGGTCGAGGAGTTGGAACTCGCCGAGATGAAGGGCGCGCTGAAGAAGACGCTGCACAAGCTCGCCAAGGTCGACGCCTTGGTGATCGATGAGCTGGGCTACTTGCCGATGAGCCGGCAGGCGCGCTACGCGCTGTTCCAGCTGATCAACCGGTTCTATGAGCACCGCTCGCTGATCATCACCACCAACAAGGACTTTACCAGCTGGGGAGAGTTCTTCCACGACGACAACGTGGCGGTGCCAATCGTTGACCGGATCATCCACCACTCGCACCTCTACCTGCTCGGCGGGGAGAGCTATCGGCTGAAGCAGAAGGCGCTCAGCTGACGATCACGGGTGGGTCATTTTTGTTGGCCACTGGTGGGTCACTTCTGATGGCCATTGACAACCAAGAAAGAACGCAGGTTGGGCATGAAACCGTCGCCACCTCCCTTGGGCGCCTATAGCTGGTATGCCATGCCGCGCATGCACCTGACCGGCGTGCTCACCCAGCGTCAGCGTTTTCGCCAACCCACTCAGACCGACGTAGCACTCGCGTTATTGCCCGACGAGGGCGGCGAAACCTGGACGTTGCATCGCGTGGAAGACGGTGCCAAGCGTGGTGAAACGCTCTACGTGGAAGTCGAAGAAAGCCTGATGGCGCGGATAGACCTGGAGCATGAACGGGGCGAGCGCATTCAGCCCTGGGGCGCCGATGACTACCTGACCGCGCTTGCCGATCTCGCCGAGGACCTGGATATCTCGCTCGATAAAGCCGCACGCACCTTCGGCATCGTCAATGCGCCCGAGAGCACGCATGGCTGGCGCTACCATCCCGTGCTGGGGTTTGTGAAGAAGAGATGAGTGAATTGGTCAATAAATCAATATAAGGTAAACGGTAAATTATTATTAATTCAATGAGTGTATCGATTAAGGTGATCTATGGCAATGACACAACAAGCAGCAGGGATACGCGAAGTCATCGAGCGCTTCATGAAGGAGCGCTTCGATACCAAAGCGGAAAAGCTGGCCCCCGATGATCCCAAGTACCAAGCGCTGGTTGAACAGTTCCAGCGTGATACCTGGCTCAACGATGCTGCAAGCAGGATTCTATCATCTATGCGAGGTGAGAATCCGATAAAGTTTGCAACGCATACGGTCAAGGCTATCCATCCTGATGCTAGAGGCACTAACCTTTGGTGTCGAGAACGAAGTGATGATAGGTCGAACTTCGTTGGTACAGCCTCGTTAGGCAATGACTATTTTGTAGATATTGTTGGTAATGCGGCTTATAAGTTGAACGAATACAAGTTTTTGCTTCTTTTTGCGCCGAATGGGGAGCGGCTTTTAGATCTTGCGATGCAAGGAGATCAAGAGTTCTGCCAGGCAATCGGTGGCAGTCAAGAAGATGGGGAAAATTTAGCAAAGATATTTTCTAAGTTAGCACAGCCTGGCGCAGTATCTCACACCCTTGCCAAGCAAGTGTACTGGCTGACAGGCGAAGATGCGGTCGAGGATGACGACTTCCATCTACTGGCGCCGCTCTATGCGACCTCGCTGGCGCATCAGGTGTTTCAGACGATCAATCGTGATCGTTTCAGCGACGAGGCCAAGGAAGCGCGCAAGTCCAAACGAGAAGGGAAGCTGGGCGAACAAGAAGTGCATGACTATCCCAATATTGCTTCACAGAAGATGGGCGGCACCAAGCCACAGAATATCTCGCAACTGAATAGCGAGCGAGGCGGTAATAATTACTTGCTGGCCTCGTTACCACCTCGCTGGAACGTACGCGATATTCGTCCACCGCTAAAGGTTGAGTCGGTACTATCCGACCCCGGAATATTTGGTTGGCGCAAGGACGTGCGGTCGTTGGTGAGTGACCTGAAGCGCTTTCTGGAAACCAACCCCAACACGGATATGCATACCCGTGATCTGCGCGATGATTACACCGCGATGATTCTGGATGAACTCGCGCTGTTTACGATGGAGATGCATGAACTCTCGCCGGGCTGGAGTGCTGACGAGAACTGTCGCCTGTCGATGGAAGAAGCTTTCTGGCTTGATCCTGGCCGCACACAGGACGATAGCGACTTTCGTGAAGTGCGCAATAACACCGACTGGCCCGGCGAGATTCGGCGACGATTCGCCAACTGGCTCAACAAGGCGCTTGGCGGCAAGTTGCCCTTGGGCGATGTGGAGTTTCGGCATTGGCACCAGGAACTTGCTCGGGATGCGTCCCATCAGCGCTTGCTGGATAGTGATCGTCGCTGGATGAAAGCCTTGATGGACGACCTGGAAAGTATCGACGATTGGGGGGAGGAAGGTAATGAGCAACGTTAATAACCTTCTGATACTGCCGCGTCTCCGCATACAAAACGCTAACGCGATTTCGAGCCCGATGACGTGGGGCTTTCCGGCCATGAGTGCTTTTGTGGGCATGATGCAAGCGTTGGAACGCAAGCTCGCCGCAGCGGACATCAACGTATCGTTGGATCGTATTGGGGTGGTGTGCCATGACGTCGAGGCGCAAGCGACCGAGGGCGGTTACACCCGCGCCTTTCACCTCACGCGTAATCCCCTTTCAACACATGCCGAGAAACAGAAAATAAATACGGATGGAAGCTTTACGACGCCTTCCTTTGTTGAAGAGGGGCGCATGCACCTGGATATCACCCTGATATTCGCTATCGATGCCAAGGCGTCGGATGAACAGCGCCAGCATATTGCGCAACAGGCGGGGAATATCGTGGCCGGTATGCGCATAGCGGGTGGCAGCGTGATGCCGAATCCGCGTGTTTCCCCGGATCGGCAACGCCCGATGTGGATCGCATTGGATGACGACTCGAGTGAGCGTGAAGCGCGATTCAAGCGTTTGAAGCGTCGTTGGTTGCCAGGGTTCGCCTTGGTGTTACGCGATGATCGTCTGGCTGAACACACCGAGACGCTTCAAGCCCAAGATGAAAACGCCACAGCGCTGGATGCCTGGCTTGACCTTTCGCGCCTCAACCACGAATGCCAGGTCGATTCCGAGAGTGATCAGGTGCAGTGGGGAGTACGACGCCCTTACCCCGGTTGGTTGGTGCCGCTTCCGGTCGGTTATGGCGCCATCTCGGAACAGTTCGAGCCAGGTAGCGTGGCGAATACGCGAGATACGCAGATCCCGTTTCGCTTCGTGGAAAGCATTTATTCCATCGGTCAATGGATTAGTCCTCACCGTTTGACGTGTCCCGAAGACTTGCTCTGGTACGTCGATAACGATCTCGATGCCGGCCTTTATCGCCTTAACAACGACTATGCCCAGCGTGCACATAGCGCTTAATGACAAGGAGCCCAATAATGGCTAAGAAAGACGACGCTTTGAAAACCGCTTCCGTTCTCGCCTTCGAGCGCAAGCTCGATCCCTCCGATGCGCTGTTGTACGCCGGGCAGTGGTCCCAGCGCGACACACTGGACGATTGGAAGCCGGTTACGGTTCGTGAGAAGTCGGTACGCGGCACGATCTCCAACCGCCTCAAGGCCAAGGAGCAAGATCCTGCGAAGCTCGATGCCACAATCGAGAATCCCAACCTCCAGACCGTCGATGTCGCCACCTTGCCCCATGACACCGACACGCTGATGGCACGTTTCACATTGCGGGTGCTTGGTGGTGCGGGTACCCCTTCGGCGTGCAACAACGCCGACTATCAAGCCAAGTTGCAACAGGCCGTTGCGGACTATGTGAAGGCGCAAGGGTTTGGTGAACTGGCGCGGCGTTATGCCCAAAACCTGGCGAATGGGCGTTTTTTGTGGCGTAACCGTGTCGGCGCCGAGCAAGTTGAAGTGCGTATTCGGCGCATGGAAAAAGGCCACGTCGCCAAAGAATGGACATTCGATGCACTGAGTTTGTCGCTTCGCGGCTTTGACGGTGATACGCAGACTTCGGAGCTGACGCAGGATATTGCAGACGCTCTCGCGGGTGAGCGTCACTTGATTTTGGAAGTCATCGCCTTTGCGCATGTCGGCATGGGGCAAGAGGTCTTCCCCTCGCAAGAACTGATTCTGGAGCGTGGGCGCGGTGACAAGAGCAAGACACTGTATCAAGTAGGTGGCGTGGCCGGCATTCACTCCCAGAAGCTGGGCAATGCCATTCGTACCATCGATACCTGGTATCCAGCGCGGGAAGATGGCAGTGACCTCGGCCCCATCGCTGTCGAGCCTTATGGCTCCGTGACCACTCAGGGCAGCGCCTATCGCCAGCCCAAGCAGAAGGTGGACTTCTACTCGCTGCTGGATAACTGGATGCTCAAGGACCAAGTGCCGGATACCTCGCAACAGCACTTCGTTATGGCGACCTTGATCCGTGGCGGTGTCTTCGGCGAAGCGGGGTAAGCCATGGATCATTATCTCGATATTCGGTTACGACCGGATCCAGAGTTTCCGGCGTCAATGCTGATGAACGCACTCTACAGTAAGCTCCATCGGGCCCTTTTTGATCTGCAGGCCGATGATATCGGCGTGAGCCTGCCCGACCACAAGACCGGCGTGCGTGCGCGCACGCCGGGGGATCGGCTTCGGCTACACGCGCAGCAGAGCCGTCTTGAACAGCTCATGGCGCTCCCGTGGCTGGCGGGGATGCGTGACCATGTCGAGTTGGCGGACATTGCGCCGGTTCCGGCGGAAGTGAGTCATCGCCGCGTGGTACGCCGGCAGTTCAATACGGGCGGGCCGAGTCGGGTCAAGCGTTACGCGCGTCGGCACGACATCAGCGATGAAGAAGCGCGCCAATGCATGTCGGCATCTGCTGAGCGCAAGATCTCATTGCCGTTCGTACAAGTGAACAGCCGATCCAGTGGCCAGCGTTTTGCGCTGTTTATCGAGCACGGGCAACTGCAAGCCACACGGGTAGCAGGGCGCTTCAATCACTACGGGCTGAGCCGTGAAGCGACAGTGCCATGGTTTTGACCCTTTTTGGGGAGGCTCTATAGCACCCTTTTTAAATCAACAACCTAGCGCCACCTCCTGTGTAAGGGTGTGGCGCTTTCTTTAGGTGAATGCTCTTTAACAATTAGGCATTTAGCTGTGATAAGCTCTAGTTCGCTGCCGCCCAGGCAGCTCAGAAAACCTGGGCGAACGAGTTTCGCCTGATCCGCCAGTTCGCTGCCGCCCAGGCAGCTCAGAAAAGCGCCACTTGGATAGCCGAGACATGGACCTGGTTCGCTGCCGCCCAGGCAGCTCAGAAAACCGGCGTGGCGGCGAGTACCTCGACGGACACGTTCGCTGCCGCCCAGGCAGCTCAGAAATGGCACCCCGGCACCGAAAAGTGGCGGGCAAGGTTCGCTGCCGCCCAGGCAGCTCAGAAATTGCCTACGCCATCGCCAGCGCCTTTAAGTGCGTTCGCTGCCGCCCAGGCAGCTCAGAAACAGCTCGATGCGCCCGTATTTCGTCGGGTCGTGTTCGCTGCCGCCCAGGCAGCTCAGAAATGGATCAACGGCAATGGCTATACAAAAAAGCCGTTCGCTGCCGCCCAGGCAGCTCAGAAAGAGGATATTTCTCGACTCACGCTCCGGAAGAGGTTCGCTGCCGCCCAGGCAGCTCAGAAAGAAACAGCAACTCCCGGTTGAGCGACGAAACCGTTCGCTGCCGCCCAGGCAGCTCAGAAATGAGAGCGTGCTGTCGATGAACAGGGGCTGTACGTTCGCTGCCGCCCAGGCAGCTCAGAAAAATCGATGCACGAGTTTGGGCTGCTTCTTGCCGTTCGCTGCCGCCCAGGCAGCTCAGAAAACGCCTGCCCCGCCTCACCCTCGGCGTAGGGTGTTCGCTGCCGCCCAGGCAGCTCAGAAAAAGGGATCCCCGATTCGCCGAACACACCGGAAGTTCGCTGCCGCCCAGGCAGCTCAGAAATTGCGCGAGAACATGTCGACCAGCGAGCTACAGTTCGCTGCCGCCCAGGCAGCTCAGAAAAACGAGCGTGTCAAGGCGGATACAGCCAAGTTGTTCGCTGCCGCCCAGGCAGCTCAGAAATTGCGCGTCTGCTTAATACGTGCTGTGAGTATGTTCGCTGCCGCCCAGGCAGCTCAGAAAAGCCGAAAAACATGGACGACCCGACCGGCAGCGTTCGCTGCCGCCCAGGCAGCTCAGAAAAGAACAGCATCAGCGACCTGATGGGCGAGCCCGTTCGCTGCCGCCCAGGCAGCTCAGAAAGGTACCGCTATCGCCTTTGCGCGTGACTGCTGGTTCGCTGCCGCCCAGGCAGCTCAGAAAGCCGACTTCGGTCGTTTCCATACTTCGATGCCGTTCGCTGCCGCCCAGGCAGCTCAGAAACTAGAAACTCAGGCCGCACAGTTCATGGATCTGGTTCGCTGCCGCCCAGGCAGCTCAGAAAAGAAACTGAGATGCGGGACCGAATTGGATCGTGTTCGCTGCCGCCCAGGCAGCTCAGAAAGAAACCCTGCAGATAGAACGTCGCACATTGGTGTTCGCTGCCGCCCAGGCAGCTCAGAAAGCGAACGTGTATTGCCTGTCCTGCGCAAGGAAGTTCGCTGCCGCCCAGGCAGCTCAGAAATAACCGGTAGTAGACCTTCTGAGTGCCCAGTCGTTCGCTGCCGCCCAGGCAGCTCAGAAATGTACCGCCCGTTACCAGCCACGACAGATAGCGTTCGCTGCCGCCCAGGCAGCTCAGAAATTGACAGAAATCGGCTACAGTGATCACACCAAGTTCGCTGCCGCCCAGGCAGCTCAGAAATGGACGAGGAGTCGCGCCGGGTGATGAGTGTCGTTCGCTGCCGCCCAGGCAGCTCAGAAAACGCGAGCCGCAGAGTCGCGGAGCAACAGAGCGTTCGCTGCCGCCCAGGCAGCTCAGAAAAGGCACGACGGACGGAACTTATCCGTCGACTTGTTCGCTGCCGCCCAGGCAGCTCAGAAACAGCGCGAGAAGCGCCAACAGCGCCTGGCCGGGTTCGCTGCCGCCCAGGCAGCTCAGAAATGAAACAGGATGCCCGGCGGCACGGTCTTGCCGTTCGCTGCCGCCCAGGCAGCTCAGAAAAAGAAGGGCCGGCGTTTCGAAATCATCGTCGCGTTCGCTGCCGCCCAGGCAGCTCAGAAAAACGTCAGCGCCGCAGAAGCTCGTCGCCTCGCTGTTCGCTGCCGCCCAGGCAGCTCAGAAATTGACCGAATCCGACGACGCCGCCGAAGCTGCGTTCGCTGCCGCCCAGGCAGCTCAGAAAGGCATAAGACGCCGCGGCCTCGATGGTCGGGTGTTCGCTGCCGCCCAGGCAGCTCAGAAAATCACCTTCTACGGCGTGCCCGAGGCCAGCACGTTCGCTGCCGCCCAGGCAGCTCAGAAATGGCATGGGCGAGCGCCAGGCGTGCATCGTTGGTTCGCTGCCGCCCAGGCAGCTCAGAAAACCGCCGAGCAGCTCGAAACCCTGCGCTATCTGTTCGCTGCCGCCCAGGCAGCTCAGAAATCAGGATGCCGGTACCGTTCCGGCCATCTCCTGTTCGCTGCCGCCCAGGCAGCTCAGAAATCCTGGCGGGCGCGCTCGGCGTCCTCGGCGCGGTTCGCTGCCGCCCAGGCAGCTCAGAAAGCGCAACGATGGCCGATTTCTTCGCTTCACCGGTTCGCTGCCGCCCAGGCAGCTCAGAAAAATCACGATTGCGCTGGTGATTGTGGAAACCAGTTCGCTGCCGCCCAGGCAGCTCAGAAACCCTTACTTCATTAGATAGACGGCCAGCAGCAGTTCGCTGCCGCCCAGGCAGCTCAGAAATGGCCGTGGGCATCGCTGAATCGTGCCGCTTTGTTCGCTGCCGCCCAGGCAGCTCAGAAAACCATTCGCAGGTAGCGAGGCGTGACGCCCAGTGTTCGCTGCCGCCCAGGCAGCTCAGAAATGCTCAAGGTGCGCCCCTATTGGCGCTATCTGGTTCGCTGCCGCCCAGGCAGCTCAGAAATGGCTACCCTGAATACCCACGTTGCCCAGCATGTTAGCTGCCGCCCAGGCAGCTCAGAAATCACCCTGCTTTCGCTCAACCCGGCCGGGCTGGTTCGCTGCCGCCCAGGCAGCTCAGAAAGAGATGGGCCGCGTCGGCGATGTACTGACGGCGTTCGCTGCCGCCCAGGCAGCTCAGAAACTGGTGCAAGCCGATGGCCTGGGCCGCGACAGCGTTCGCTGCCGCCCAGGCAGCTCAGAAAACTGGACCCCCGCCGACTGCGCGGATTTCACAGTTCGCTGCCGCCCAGGCAGCTCAGAAAAACGCGGCATCTAGTCACATAAAAGCGATCTAGTTCGCTGCCGCCCAGGCAGCTCAGAAATACCTGATCTACAAGAACTGGGGCGCGATCAGGTTCGCTGCCGCCCAGGCAGCTCAGAAAAGCATCCGTGACCGGTACCGCCGTCGCCTTTGGTTCGCTGCCGCCCAGGCAGCTCAGAAAGGCACGCTGAAAGACACCCTCACCACCATCGGGTTCGCTGCCGCCCAGGCAGCTCAGAAAGCGAACAGGGCGACTCACCACCGTCTACGAGCGTTCGCTGCCGCCCAGGCAGCTCAGAAAAGTAGCCGGACGCGGCCGCTGTCTGCTTGGGAGTTCGCTGCCGCCCAGGCAGCTCAGAAAGTGTCTGACACCTGCATGACGAAGCGGATCGTGTTCGCTGCCGCCCAGGCAGCTCAGAAAACGACGACCGAGCTAGGCTTCGTCGAGAAAGCGTTCGCTGCCGCCCAGGCAGCTCAGAAAAGTACTCCCGGGCGATGAAGCGGCACAGCGCCGTTCGCTGCCGCCCAGGCAGCTCAGAAACGGTTGCGTTCCCGCGCTCCCGTTCCCCTCGGGTTCGCTGCCGCCCAGGCAGCTCAGAAATGAGTTAATCTCAGAGTACTAAGACATCTACCAGTTCGCTGCCGCCCAGGCAGCTCAGAAAATGAGCCGCATGAACAAGCAGTCTTCGCATAGGTTCGCTGCCGCCCAGGCAGCTCAGAAATAGTCGGTCTCGCCCCGCACCCGCTTCGAGACGTTCGCTGCCGCCCAGGCAGCTCAGAAAAGGTCGAGACGATCATCGAGGATCCGGCCACCGTTCGCTGCCGCCCAGGCAGCTCAGAAATCACCGCGCCCGACGTCACCGTCGACAGCCCCGTTCGCTGCCGCCCAGGCAGCTCAGAAAAAGAGGCGGCGGGGCGTGCCGACACCCTGGCAGTTCGCTGCCGCCCAGGCAGCTCAGAAATATCCCGATGGGCACGCTCTCCACCCTTGCTGGTTCGCTGCCGCCCAGGCAGCTCAGAAACAGCGAACCGATGCCGGCGAGACCCTGCCGACGTTCGCTGCCGCCCAGGCAGCTCAGAAAATGGAGCGCCAGAACGATCAGCAGCAGTTCACGTTCGCTGCCGCCCAGGCAGCTCAGAAAAAATAGCACGAGCATTGCGATTTTGGACGCTCGTTCGCTGCCGCCCAGGCAGCTCAGAAATGTAACGCTTGGTGCTGCATTGCAACCATCCGGTTCGCTGCCGCCCAGGCAGCTCAGAAATGCTACGCGACCGCCGAATCACTCGATCCCGAGTTCGCTGCCGCCCAGGCAGCTCAGAAATGGTATTGCGTAGTCCCGGGATCGGTACCCACGTTCGCTGCCGCCCAGGCAGCTCAGAAAGTCGCGCTGGCCCTGTTGGGGCGGCTGTTGGCGTTCGCTGCCGCCCAGGCAGCTCAGAAATGGCCATTGTGCCGGGGCGCTTTCGTTTGCAGGTTCGCTGCCGCCCAGGCAGCTCAGAAATCGCCATTGGCGAGCTCAACGGTCCGTGACCCGTTCGCTGCCGCCCAGGCAGCTCAGAAATACAGCGAGCGCAACGAGATCAAGGGCGACTTGTTCGCTGCCGCCCAGGCAGCTCAGAAAAGATCCGTGAGCAGGCTGAGCAGAAAGCTCGCGTTCGCTGCCGCCCAGGCAGCTCAGAAATGATGGACAACATTAAGGCAAAGGTGAAGTAAGTTCGCTGCCGCCCAGGCAGCTCAGAAATGCTGCAGCGCTGCCAGGGCCCCGCTCTCCTTGTTCGCTGCCGCCCAGGCAGCTCAGAAATTGACACGCTCGTTGGTGCTTTCCAGGCATTCTGTTCGCTGCCGCCCAGGCAGCTCAGAAACTGAGCGTCTGCTTAATACGTGCTGCGAGTATGTTCGCTGCCGCCCAGGCAGCTCAGAAAACGTCACGCCTCGAGTCACTATTGCAAGGCGCGTTCGCTGCCGCCCAGGCAGCTCAGAAAAACCAGCTGCACGCCAACGCCAGAGACGGCGTGTTCGCTGCCGCCCAGGCAGCTCAGAAAGCCAGCGCACAACGCCAGTTATCCACAACCTCGTTCGCTGCCGCCCAGGCAGCTCAGAAATTCGCAAAAAGATCAACGACACGCTGGGCACGGTTCGCTGCCGCCCAGGCAGCTCAGAAATTGACGACCCGGTCGTACCAATCCAGGTCGTCGTTCGCTGCCGCCCAGGCAGCTCAGAAATGATCTACGACGGCCGCATTCGCGAGGCCATCGTTCGCTGCCGCCCAGGCAGCTCAGAAAACATTGCAAAGCTCATGCGCTGCCGGTTCTTGGTTCGCTGCCGCCCAGGCAGCTCAGAAATCACCCCGTCGTCGTCATGCGCGAGCCGCCGCGTTCGCTGCCGCCCAGGCAGCTCAGAAAACCAAGAAGCTCCGCACGCTGTTTAGGTGGCAGTTCGCTGCCGCCCAGGCAGCTCAGAAACTAAAGGACGGGGTTTTTCGCGTTGCGGGGTGGACGGTTTGCTCCTTTTGCAGTATGTAGTGGTGGACTCTTCATTCGGTGATACCGCCCTGAGCGGATTGGTGGCCGGCCGTGACTATCCACGCACGTACCGTGAGTTCGTTGAGATGTATCCTGACGGTGCGGCCTGCGCTGCGTGGTTGGGCCAATTGCGTTGGCCCAGTGGCTTTGTCTGCCCGGCGTGCGGGACTGCTGCGTCGCCATGGCAGCACTCGTGGGGTGCCTCGTGTGCTCGTCCTGCCGCCATCAGGGAACAGTGACCGCTGGAACCCTCCTGGACAAGACGCGGACGCCGCTGACCACTTGGTTTGAGGCCAGCCGCAGCCTCGTATTCCGTCGGCTGCTCGAACAAGCCGTTGTCACCGGGCCTGTGACGCAAGCGCAGGTGACCCATGGCTATGACTGGTGACCACAAGATGTGGGGGGTGGAGGAGCAAACCGCCCACCCCGCTTGGGCAATATCTCCAAATCCACACTCTCCACGCTTTGCATCCCGGTCACAGTGGCCGCCAGGTCCGTACAGAAACTATCGAACGCTTCGCTCATGTGACCGGGGCTTCGATGAAGTTCGATTTCGATATACCCCAGGTCGGGCAGCCCTTCATCATCGCCGATGATCCGGCAGCCGGCGGGTACGCTACGTGGTGTCTTGACGGTCATGGCCAGGCCGCTCTGTACCGCGACGTTGATGCCGGTCGGCGATTGACTGATGTAGCGCACGTCCCACTGTCGTTCGTCTCTTCCCAGCGCCGCCAGGGCATGGGCGCGAAAGATACACCCCTCGGGGTTCAGGGCCAGCGGCAGGCGCTGCCAGTCGGCGGGGTCGGTGTCATCGGCGATGACCCAGACCATCGGCTCGCGGCCCAGCAATTCCCCGGTGTGCGTGGGTCCATGCCGCACCGCCAGGACGATGTCCAGCAGCCCCTCCTGGAAGCGAGCAATCAGGTTGGCGCTGATATCGCAATAGATCTCGATATGCACGGGCGAATGGGAATCGGCGAAGCGCGGTAGCAGGCTGGGTAGATAGGCGCTCGCCTGCTCCTCGGAAATGCCCAACCTGATCAGTTCACGCCGATTGTCGGCCCCCATCATGCGCTGGGCGTCGTCCTGCAACTTCAATATCTGCCGGGCGTAGGGCAGCAGCCTTTCGCCCGACGGGGTGAGCAGCACGCTGCGGCTGGTGCGCTCGAACAGCGACTCGCCCATGCGATCCTCGAGCCGCTTGATCTGCAGGCTGACCGCCGACTGGGTACGACAGAGAATCTTGCCGGCGGCGCTGAAGCCTTCACATTCGGCGACGGCCACGAAGGCACGCAGCAGGTCCGTATCCATCGTCTATGAGCCCCTGAAATTGATCGTATCTGAATCATTCATTTCTATTATCAGATTTCACGCCCTAGGCTGACACGGTGTCAAGATCGCGACCAGGAGACATCGCATGCACGCTACCGCCGACACCCGGCCGGACAGTCCCTCGTTGGAGGGCCTCGTCGATCTGGCGCGCTACCCGCTGACCGATCTTTCGAGTTCCGCCGGGCAAGCGCTGATCGAGCGTTGTCGTGAACAACTGGCCGACGACGGCTGCGTCGTGCTGCCGCGCTTCGTGCCGGACCAGGCGCTCGACCGCCTCGAGCGCGAGACCGAACGGCTCTCGCCGGCGGCGCATTACAACCAGAACGAAACCAATCCCTACAACTCCGACGGCGATCCCGGCCTGCCGGCCTCACACCCCAAGAACCGCTTCGGCGACCGCACCAACGGCTTCGTCGCCGGGGACCGGATCGATCGTGACACCATCATCCGCCAGGTCTACCAGCATCCGGATTTTCAGCGCTTCATCGCCGCGGTGGTGGGCATCGAGACGATTCATGAATACGCCGACCCGCTGGCGGATCTGGTCGTCAACGTGCTGCGCGAAGGCTGCCAGCACCCCTGGCACTACGACACCAACGAATTCATCGTCACCATGATGACGCGCCAGTCCGAGGGTGGTGGCCGGTTCGAGTACGCGCCGGGTATCCGCAGCCCCGAGGGGGAGAACTTCGAGGCGGTTCAGTCGGTGCTGGACGGCGACCGCAGCCGCCTGAAGACGCTGGACCTGCAGCCGGGCGACCTGCAGGTGTTCTTCGGCCGTTACTCGCTGCATCGCGTGACCCCGGTCGAGGGCACCCGCGAGCGGCACACGGTGATCTTCGCCTATGCCAAGGAGCCGGGCTTCGTCGGCCGCCCCGAGCGCGCCCAGCGCATCTTCGGGCGCATGGCGCCGGTGCATGAGCGCATGCTCGACGAGGGCCGGACCCAGCGCAGCGACAATCTCGCTGACTGAACGCAGGCCCCTGTTTCGACGCCCGGCGGTCCCTCGCCGGGCGCTGCTTTTGCCCAAAAGGATTGCCATGAACCGTATCGAATCCGCCCGGCTCAGCGACAGCGAGCCGTCGTCCATCCCGGTCGTCCCCTCGGCGCCGATGGCCAATACCGACAGCATCCCCACCGCCTTCGATCCGCTGCAACTGCGCGGTGGGCGCCTGGCGCGCCTGCGCGCGATGATGGCCGAGCAGGGCTATGCCGCGCTGGTGCTGTTCGACCCCTACAACCAGCGCTACGCCACCGGCTCGCGCAACATGTTCGGCTACTTCCTGCGCAACTCGACGCGCTACATCTACGTGCCGCTCGAGGGGCCGGTGATCCTCTTCGAATACCCGGGCAGCGCCCACGTCTCGACCTGGCTCGAGACCATCGACGAGGCGCGCACCTCCAAGGTGGTGTGGTCGGCGGTCAACCAGCGCGACAACCTGTCTTCGGACCCGTTCGGCATCGAGATCGCCGAGCTGATGGAAGCGCACGGCAAGGGCAACAAGAAGATCGGCCTGGACCGCTGCGCGCTGAACCTGGCCCGCTCGCTGGAGGCCCAGGGGCTCGAGGTGTTCGATTGCATGCAGGACACTCTGCATTGCCGGCGCATCAAGACCCCCGAGGAAATCGCCTGCCTGGCGCAGTCGATGGCGGGTTGCGAGGCCGCGGTCGCCGAAGTCGAAGCGGCAATCAAGCCCGGCGTGCGCGAAAACGACCTGTTCGCCACGCTCTACGGCAACGTCATCCAGCAGGGCGGCGAGTTCATCGAGACCCGCCTGCTCTCCTCGGGCCCGCGCACCAACCCTTGGTTCAACGAAGCCAGCGACCGGGTCATCCGCGCCGGCGAACTGGTGGCGCTGGATACCGATACCATCGGCTGCCACGGCTACTATTCGGACTTCTCGCGCACCTTCCACGTCGGCCCGGGCCGCCCCAGCGGCTACCAGCAGAGCCTCTACCGGATGGCCTACGAGCAGGTCCATCACAACATGCAGATCCTCAAGCCGGGCATGAGCTACCGCGAGATCGCCGAAAACGCCTGGAAGATTCCCGAGCGCTTTCTCGACCGTCGCTACCCGTCGATCATCCACGGCGTGGGCATGCACGGCGAGACGCCGCTGGTCGCCCACCACATGGATTTCGACCGTTTCTCCAAGGACGGCGTGCTCGAACCCGGCATGGTGGTCTCGGTGGAGAGCTACATCGGCGAGGTCAGCGCCGCCGACGGCGTCAAGCTCGAGGAGGAGGTGCTGGTCACCGACACCGGCATCGAGAAGCTCTCGCGCTATCCGTTCGATGAAGCCCTACTCGGCAGGGAGTTTTGAGAGGGTGTTTACAAATTATCAAGACAGGCGAGTTAATCGGTTAAGCAACTGACGACCCGCTGCCAGCCAGACCCAAGCCTCAGAAACGTCGACACGCCGGTCGTGATGCATCACCAGCCGCCGAGCCTTTTCGATCCAGGCATGAGTGCGCTCGACGACCCAGCGTTTCGGGAGCACCCAGAAGCCGTTGGCATCTGGCTGGCGCATGAACAGGTCTCCCTGGCCCGGTGTGCACCAACGGCCCACATTGGCGTTGGCGGGATGGTGCACGACCTCGACCGCAATGTCGTGCCGCTGGCGGATTGTCTGCGCACAGCGCCCTGCATAGCCCGCATCAACAAAAACCTTTGATATTCAGGCATATTTTTCCATGCCATTGGCCATCACAGGATGTGCGCCGTCACGGTCTTGTACGCTGGCGGCCGTCACGCTTACGGCAAGTATCAGCCCCAGGGTGTCGACCAGGACATGGCGCTTGCGGCCTTTGACCTTCTTCCCGGCATCGTAGCCACTCGTCCCACCTTGCGGCGAACTCCGCGTCGACTGGGCATCCAGAACAGCCGCGCTAGGCATTTGAGTACGCCCCTCACGCTCCCGCCATTGAATGCGTAACCGGTCGTGCATCTGCTCGAACTTGCCCTGTTGGCTCCATCGGCGAAACGTCCGGTACACGTTCTGCCAGGCGGGAAAGTCCTTGGGCAGCATTCGCCACGAGCATCCACTGCGGACCACGTAGCAACATGCATCGACCAACAGGCGACGAGGATAGCGAGGCGGTGTGCCACGATCGCCATCACTCTCGAAAATGTCGGCCACGAGGCGCCACTCCTCGTCGGTGAGCGAGCTGGGGTAGCGCTGTCCTGGCTGTTGCCGACGGTGGGCCGGCCGATAGCCATAACGCTGTTCCAACTCACCTTGAGGGGGTGGCAGCGTCGCCTGTTCACGTCGAATGCCCATCTCGTCCAAGCGCCTGCGTACGGTCATGTGGTGCACAGAGAGGCCCGTACGCGTGCAAAAGGCCTCGGTGATCTCGTCCAGCGTGGCAAGCGGCATCTCCTCAACTAACTGGCGTAACAGGCGCTTCTCCGCGTCACCGACCTTCCTGGGTCGACCGCCTTTCGACATGGATTCCTCTCCCCTGAAGGTAAGGCCCCATCGTCTCAATCACCTATTGTTTTTGTAAACATCTTCTTAAGGGCTTGATGACATAAACAATGGGCGAGGCGGTGAGGTTTATAGTCCCTCACCCTGGCGGTAGCGTGGTCGAAATGGTATGCGGGAGAGTGGGGAGAGCGGTGGCGACCAACCCGACTGTGCCGACAAAAGAAGCATGCGCGGTTATTGGTGCTATATAGCGAGATGAAGTGCATGGTCATTGGAAATCAGAGGGTTGGGTGCGCAGTATAAGAATCTTGAATGCGCGCGCTCGTTCAAGATTCTTATACGAGCGCGCTATCTAATCACCTGTTAGGGCTGACTGCGCTCCTGCCAATAGCCAGGTTTTCGGGAGTGGTGAGCGACAGCGATTACGACGGCTTCTTCCGGCAATTCGATTGCGACGATATCGTAGGGGAAACGTTCGAGAATCAGTCGTTTTGCACCAGTGTCGCCGGCTTCTTTGGGGAGGGGTGATAAGGGGATGAAGTTTTCTTCAATAACATCGATGGCAGCGTCAACAGCAGCGGAGAACTCGGCTCCGAGTCCAGCTTGCTCTGATTCGTACCACGCTGCGGCTTCTATCGCTTCCTGCGAGGCTTCTTCCAGTATCCTTACTATTCGCAACGTTACTGGCCTATCCTCGCTCGCATCTTCGTTCGGAATTCTTCGCGGCTAAGCAGCGTGGCCTTTCCGCTTTGAACCTTGGACACACGGCGAACAATTTCATCGTTCCAAGCTTTTTCAACAGAGTCGTCACGGGGGCCGTCCAAGCTCATTATAAGCTCGCGAGCCAGCGCTGCACGTTCTGACTCGGAGAGCGTCGAAATCTGGGAGCGTAAGTGATTAAATGCTTCGGTGGTCATGGTGCCTCCGCGAATGACGATACAGTTATGCTATCCCGATCCGAAAGCCCTAACAAGGCCATTAAGTTTGTTCCGGGCCTTCGGCCCTCCATCGGACGCCCTTGTCAGGGCGCCGCTTATGGCTGGCGTTAAATACCAGTGATAGCGAAATCTAGAGCTCCAACAATCTGGTCTGTGAAATGGGAGAGGGAGCCAACCGGGTTCTTGAGATGCTTTCCAGGGACTGAGGAAATTTGCGGTGTTAGCAATAGTAGTTCTTGATCGGCGAAGGTGATTTCCGGTGTGAGGCCTTGCATGGCTTGGCTGCCAAAGGCGAAGCGTTTACCCAAAGGGATGACGATACGCGTTGCGAGCTCTCTCAGCAGAGGGCTTTGAACATCCACCAGGTATGGGTAATACGCCTTGCTGGTTCGGCTGGGGTTCGGATAAACGTCGAACTGAGCCATCAAAACTCCCGAAATTTATCCCCGAAACAGCCATGCTGTTCGACGAACTCATTGTAGCTTTTGATCGCTGCCCGGTTTTCTTCAACCCATTGGTCAGCCTCGCGCTTCGCCAACTCCTCTTGCAATGCTCGCTCCAGAGTGGCCGAGAGGTTGATGTTCAGAGCGCGAGTTTTTTGCAGCAAATCGCTGTTAACTGACAGATTCGCGGCTTTTTTCGGTGCAGCTGTGTTGTAGAGTTCGGCCATGATAGCCTCCGGTTACAGTAACGCTTGAGCTTTTAGCTTATGCGCATGGTAATGCGCATGCAAGCGCGTTCAGCCACTGTTCGTATCGACGTTTGCCGGTGTGGCGGCCTTTCAGCGCCCCGAGCTTTGGTGAGTGGTCTACACGCACGGCTGAACGCCACGCCCGCGCCGATTCACTGAGCGCCATGTTAGTCGGTGTTAAGTCGTGCTAGTGTGACGTCCTGCAAATAAACAGTACAATAATGGTAAGCGCTCCACAAACCCCATCTTCTGCCGCTGAATAGTGTCCGTCAGACTGGTGTCACCCGATTCCAAGGAGGACACCATGACTGACCTGACCTCGACACAGGCCTTCTGGCTGGGCCATCTGTTCCATGCTTCCTCTCGGCACCTGTCGCTGAGCGAGTACGCCGCGGAGCAAGGGCTGGAGCTGGCGTCACTGCTGGCGTGGGAAAAGCGCCTGGTGGTGCAGAATGTGCCGGTGCCACCTCGCCATCGGCCGCTGCGCTTCGTCGCCGTGGAGGTGGCCCGATGATTCGGCCGGACACCGGACTGCGGGTCTACCTGTGCCGTGAGCCGGTCGATATGCGCAAGCAGATCGACGGGCTGGCCCTGCTCGTTCAGGAGGCCATGGAGCTCAACCCCTTCGAGGAAGCGGTGTTCGTGTTCGGCAACCGCCAGCGCGACAAGGTGAAGCTGCTGTTCTGGGAACGTAACGGCTTCGTGGTCTGGTACAAGCGCCTGGAACGGGAGCGCTTCAAGTGGCCCGACCGGCTGGAGGACGACACCGTCTCCCTGTCCGGCCAGGAACTGAACTGGCTGCTCGACGGCTACGACCTCAGTGCCATGCAGCCCCACAAGGCCTTGGATTTTCAGTCGGTTGGCTGACATTTTTGCTGCTGTCAGCAGGCCGTTTTGGTAAAATATCAGGATGACATCCCACGCTTTCTCACCCCCTGATTCCCGCTCTCAGCTGCAGCGCCAAGTGCGTTCTCAGCAGGAGGAGATCGCGCGTCTTCATCAGTTGATGGAGAAGAAGGAGGCTCAGTGGGAAGCCACCAAGGCGGCGCTTTTCGAGCAGTTCCGCCTGGCCATCGAGCGTCAGTTTGGCCCCTCCACCGAAAAATACCGTGTCGCGCAGGGGGATCTGCTCATCAACGAGGCCGAAGCGGCGGTCGACGAGGAAGACGCCAACGCTCAGGATGACGCGACCGACGACGAGGAGGACGCGCCGACCGAGCCCCGTCAGCCGGTCAAGCGCCGCAGCCGTGGCGGTCGGGTGGCTCTGCCTCCTGAGTTGCCGCGCGTCGAAGTCGTGCATGAGCTGCCCGAAGATGCCCGTCACTGCCACGATGACGGCACCGAGCTCAAGGAGATCGGCCAGGAGGTCAGCGAAGAGCTGCATGTCGTGCCGGCGCGGGTCGAGGTGATCCGCCATGTACGCGTCAAGTACGGCTGCCCGGCCTGCGAAGAGGGCGTGCAGATCGCCCCGGCACCGGCCAAGCTGCTGCCCAGGAGCAACGCCAGCGCCACCTTGCTGGCCTACGTGGCCACCGCCAAGTACCAGGACGCCTTGCCGCTCTATCGCCAGAGCCGGATCCTTGCTCGGCACGGTGCCGAGATCCCGCGCAACACCCTGGCGCGCTGGATGGTGCTGGTCGGCGAGCGGCTGATGCCCCTGGTTGAGGTCCTCCGACAGCAGCTGCTGCAGAGTCCGCTGATCCACATGGATGAGACCACGCTGCAGGTCAACGCCGAAGCCGACCGGCCGGCGAGCGCCACCTCCTACATGTGGCTGCAGCGCGGCGGCCCACCGAGCCAGCAGGTGGTGCTGTTCGACTACGACGCCAGCCGAGCGGGTCGGGTGCCGGTGCGCCTGCTGGGCGACTATGGCGGTCGCCTGGTCACCGACGGCTACGAGGGCTATGCCGAGGTGGTGCGGAAAAACGGCATCATCCATGCCGGCTGCTGGGCGCACGCCCGTCGCAAGTTCGTCGAGGCCCAGAAGGTGCAGCCCAAGGGCAAGACCGGCAAGGCCGACTGGGCGCTCAACCAGATCCGCAAGCTCTACGCCGTGGAGAAGCAGGCCAGGGCCCTGGAGCCCGAGGCGCGCCGGGCGCTGCGCGAGCAGAAGAGTCGCCCCCTGATCACCCAGCTGCGCACCTGGCTCGGCAAGTCGCTGACGCAGGTGCTGCCGAAAAGCGCACTGGGCAGGGCGCTGCACTACCTGGATGGCCAGTGGCAGCGCCTGACCCGCTTCCTCGATGACGGCCTGATCCCGCTGGACAACAACGCCGCGGAAAATGCTATTCGTCCCTTTGTCGTCGGCCGAAAGAACTGGCTCTTCAGCCATACACCGAGCGGTGCGCGGGCCAGCGCGGCGATCTACAGCCTGATCGAGACGGCGAAGGCCAACGGCCTCTCGCCCTACGAGTACCTGCAGTTCGTGTTCGAGACCCTGCCGACACTCGGCGAGGATGACGATCTCGACACGCTGCTCCCCTGGCGCTGGAAAGAGACTCTACCGGTCTGACTCAGGCCCAACAGATGGGGTTCGTGGATCGCTTACAAAATTTCTCAAGAAATCATCTGGTACTCGTTTCTGACCACCAGCACCGTACATATGCGATTCACCCAGCTCTCTAAAAGGCCGAGAGGAAATTACCCGGTAGAGATACTGACCGGTTACCTGTGTTGCATTTGGACGTGCGACTGTAAGTTCAGTCGTACCAAACCCTACCTCCTCACGCAGGCCCCGCATGATAGCTCCCTTGCCATTTTCAAAGCAGGGGGTGATTTTCGCAAAGGTAACGTCGCCTTCGCTGAAGTAAGTGTACCCATCAATTACGTCGCCAATAGGGCGAGATTGTGTAAGATCAAGAGAGCCTTCCTCGCCAACGGCCTCCATCGGAATGAAGCTGACTTCCCTTGTATCCGGCAAGTGTCGAACTTCCGACTTCGAGGGGTTGAGCGTGGCAATAAACCGCATGCGCTTGATTTGCCAATGAACCGGAACCTCCCCCAGCCATTCGACACCGGAGTCCTTGTGCTCGGGATATTGCGGAAAACTCATCTATCCACCTCCGGCCTTGCATTGTTCACGGCGTCCCGCCAGAGCGCTTCGTGTTCCCAGCCTTTCGGAAACCCCATATGGGGCTTGGAGACATGGGAGTATTGATCGAGTAGTGTCACGAGACGCTCGGCCCAACGGCTGGTAGGTGACACGACTTGCATCAGCGATTCCATCACCACCAGCTGCATATAGAGTCGACGGCGCGGGTCGAGACGCTGCTGCGGATGCTCTCTGGAGCCTGTTTCGATCATAGGTGGAATGGAAGGCCAATCCGCCGGGGCTTTCCTGGGCATCTCGGGGCGACTGCCGAACTCCCGGTTCCAGACCCGGCCATGGTGAGCGCAGACGTTGCGCAGGTCGGAGAGACTACGAAACCATGAGCGCAGAACAGGGAGTTTCCAGCCGAAATGGCGCTCGATACGCTGGGTATCCTCGGGAAGCCGCAGCCTGGCCAGCAGGGTCGAGACCTCTTTGAAGGTCAGCAGCTCCACGGCCATCCAGATGGGCGGTTGATTAGGCGCTGCCCAGTACTTCCTGCGATAGTGGGCCAGGAAGGTCTCGATCTCCCGCCCCTTGGCCGCGTTTTCCAGCTTCTCCAACAGCCACCCATGGTTGTAACGGGTGTCAAAGATGCCGGGGTCCAGGTAGCCGTGAGGGCCATGGTGCTCGGCCAGGGTATTGGTCAACTGGTCACGTAGCGCGACCTCCAGCCGCTCGATGGCATCAAGCAGCAGCAATCGCAGCTCGCGATCGAAGACATAGAGTCGCAGCACATCCTCGAAAGAGGCGCCCTCCAAGAAGCGGTGCTCTTGGAGGCCTGGCTGGTAGAAGGGGCGCGTGTAGGCTGAAAGGCGGAAATAGCTGATGTTGGCCAAGTAGTGACGTACCCGAGCCTCGTCGGGTATCGCCAGGCCACGGCTGCATAGCGTTGCGATCTGCTCTTCAATGCTGCGCGCAGGCTTGTGGAAGTCGCTCACACACGGCCTCCAGGCACAAAAAACCCGCCAAAGTGTGCTTCCGTGAGAGGCATGGCGGGTGTGTTGCCCGCAATACTAGGCTTTCCAGCAGAAAGCGTCAATGCGAATATCGTGCACAGCGCAGACGTGCGAGGAGAGGACAACAGGCCCATCGTCATGCCGACAGCTCCTCGATCATCGCCTTGATCCGGTCGGTGCAGGCTTTCAGGTCGGCGTCGATCTCGTCCAAAGGACGCGGCGGCACGAACGTGTAGAAGTGCCGGTTGAAGGGAATTTCGAAGCCGACGATACCGATGCGGCCATCCAGTTCGTCGCGTTTGCCTTCGTCGATCCAGGCATCGGGTACGTGAGGCTGCACCTCGCGCTTGAAGTAGTCGAATACCGACTCGTCAAGTGGCACGTTTTCAAAGTCGCGCAGGCTGGTGTCCGGCTCGGGATTGCCATTCTTGTTGGTGCAGATGTCCGCTTCCGAATCGCGCTCGGAGAGGGCGTTGAGAACGGCCTTGAGCGCCGGGGCACCGAGCTTGACGTGCTCTTGTTGCAGTTCGGCCTTGAGCGCGGCTTTCAGGGCCTTGGTGAAGGCGTCACGGTTGCGGTAGAGCGTAGTATCCCCATCCAGCGAGCGGCACGCCGTCAGGATCGCCTGTTGCTCGGCCTCATCAAGCTTCTGGAGGGGCTTCTCGTCGAGAAGCTTGCCGATGCGCTCGGGGCTGGCCTGGAAGTTGAGGCGCAGCGGGCGCTCCACGGTGATGCGCCGATAGCCGAACGCCTCGACCGGGAAGATCTTGCTCTCCTCGGTTTCCTCAAATACCCCGAACAGGCGCACGATCTCTTCGATGTTGCGGTCGTCGATGAACTGGCGCTTGCTGCCCAGCGACTTGCGCATCTTGCTGTAGCGCTCGGTGGCGTTGATCAGCTGCACCTTGCCCCGGCGCTCGTCCGGCTTGCTGTTGGAGAGAATCCACACGTAGGTGGCGATGCCGGTGTTGTAGAACATGTCGGTGGGCAGCGCGACGATGGCCTCGACCAGATCGTGCTGAAGTAGATAACGACGAATCTCGGACTCCCCGCTGCCGGCTCCGCCGGTGAATAGCGGCGAACCATTGAGGATGATGCCGATACGTGAGCCGCCGTCCTCGCGGGGGTCGGCCGCTCCCGGCATCCTGCCTTCCGCGGCACTTGTGCGTCCCTGCACATCGCGCATCTTGCTGACCAGGTGCATCAGAAACAGCAGCGAGCCATCCGACACCCGCGGCAGGCCGGGGCCGAAGCGACCATCGTAGCCGCGCTGCTTGTGCTCGTCGGTAACCTGCTTCTGGACCTTCTTCCACTCTACGCCGAACGGCGGATTGGCGAGCATGAAGTCGAACTTCTCGCCGGCCAGCTGATCGTCGGAGAGCGTGTTGCCCAGCTTGATCTGCGAAACGTCCTGGCCCTTGATCAGCATGTCCGCCTTGCAGATGGCGTAGGATTCGGGGTTCAGCTCCTGACCATGCAGCGAGACGGTGACGTTCTCGCTGACTTGCTGGACGTATTCATCGCTTTCGGAGAGGAAGCCGCCCGTGCCGGCGGTGGGGTCGTAAACGGTGACGATACGGTGCGGACGCAGCTTGTCGTCGCGCCCGGTGAGCGCCAGCGAGGTGGTCAGGTGCACCACATCGCGCGGGGTGAAGTGCTCCCCGGCTGTGTCATTGGAGCTCTCGGCGAACTTGCGGATCAGCTCCTCGAAGATCACGCCCATGCCGTAATTGCTGATACGTTGGGGATGTAAATCAATGCTCGCGAAACGCTGCATCACCTGATAGAGCAGGTTGCTGGCGCTGAGTTGCTGGACAAATTCCTCGAAGTGGAAGTGTTCGAAGATCTCGCGGGCGTCCTGGCTGAATGCCTGCACATAGCTCATCAGGTCGTCGGCGGGCTGGGTATCGGAGAGCGTGGCCAGACTCAGCGGCGAGGCGTTGAAGAACGGCTGACTGGCGGCGCGCAGCAGCAGCTTCTCGCGCACCGCCTCGGGTTTGCTGACGTGTTCCTGAGCGGCATCCAGAACCTGCACCTTGGTTGGCTCAAGCACGCACTCCAGGCGGCGCAATAGCGTGAACGGCAGGATGATGCGCCCGTACTGAGATTGTCTAAAATCGCCGCGCAGCAGGTCGGCGACGGACCAGATGAAGGCGGCCGTCTGAGAATGGCTTTCGGTGCTCACTGAATGTTCCCCGATGTCGATGCTGTGCTTCGCTGTAACGTCATGATACAGGGCTAAGGCCACTTAACGGCAAGCTGACTAACCGACCTCAAGAGCGATATGAAGTGGTCCAATTGGAGCGGACACCCCGATAAGCCTCATAATGGAGGCAGTGGAGGTGTTCATGAACAAGAAGACTCGACGTCGGTTTTCCGGTTAATTCAAGGCGGAGGCGCAGCGGGTGGCGCGGATCGACCAGAGTGTCTTCAAGCGCGTCGATCACGCCACTGCTGTCGAGGGCTTCACGCAGCAGCAAGGCGCCGCTGTCGCTGGTGGTGCGCTGGCCAAGCTCAACGCGAATGGACCCGTGGCAGGGCGGAATCCAGGGAGATACGCTTTCACCCATGGCGGATGGTCATCTGAAGTCAGGTTGTTGTAATAACTCACTGATTTATAAAAAGAAAACCACTCGCCATCTCATTTCCAGGCCGCCCTCATGAATAAGCCGGGATGAATAGCGACCCCCTTGCGTTGCCGCCGACCCTTATTGGGTGGCGGCGTGAAGCATCACGTTGAAGAGGTAGTTCTGCTCGATCTGGCCGTCGATCAGCTGCGACCACGGCCCCTTGGCGTAAACCGCCACATCTGCGGGCGAGTGGGACTCGGAGTCCTGCGGGATCAGTGCAAGCTGCTGATAGTCCAGCGCGGTTGCTTCTTGCTGGGTCACCACCGGGCGCCCCCCGTCAGGCCCGGCAGGCGCGCCTTCAGCGAGAATCGAGCTTTCCCCGTCGCCATACACGGCGGCGGTGTAGGGCTTGCCGTCCCCGGCCAGGTTGGGCTCGTCCAGCGCCTCGATGCCCTCGTTGTTGACCTGCATGCAGAGGCCGAGAATGTTCGAGCCGCGCCCGCAATAGCCGTTGAAGGCCAGCCCGTGGCTATGGTCGGCGGTGACGATGATCAGCGTGTCCTCGTCGTTGGTCATCTCGTCGACCAGTGCCACCGTGCGCGCGAATTCGGCTCCGTCCGTCACGGCGCGGGCGAGGTTGGTGCCGTGGTTGGCGTGGTCGACGCGTCCGCCCTCGATCTGCATGAAGAAGCCATTGTCGCCGGCCTTCGCCTGAAGATTCTTCAGCGCGATCCGGGTCATCTCCGAGAGCGACGGCTCGTCTTCGCGGTCGGCCTCGTAGGCCATGTGGCTGCTTTCGAAGAGCCCCAGGATCGGGGCTGAGCCGTCGGTAGGCAGATCGGCGGCCGTCGCGGCGTTCCAGGCATAGGCGGCGCCCATCTTCTTGGCTGCGTCGATCAGGTTGCGCCCGTCCTGACGGCGGCCGTCGTCGCCCTCGTCGCCCGTCGCGTCGGCAGGAAGGAAGCTGCGGCGCCCGCCGCCCATGGCGACATCGATGCGGCCGGCCTTCATCGCCTCGAGGAGCTGATCGGCGATATCTTTCTGGGTACTGCAGCCTTCGGGCACGGACGCCTCGAAGTCGCGGTCCACGCTGTGGGCGTAGGCTGCCGCAGGCGTGGCGTGGGTGACGCGCGTGGTGGTAACGATGCCGACCTCCTTGCCGAGATCGGTGAAGACCTCGGAGGCCGTTGCGACCGCGTTGCCCGGCAGGGTCGAGCAGTCGCCGCGATTGACGTTGGCGTTGACGCCCAGCACCCCGATGTCGGTCTTCACGCCGCTCATCATGGCGGTGCCGGTGCCCGCCGAGTCCGGCGTCTGCGCGTTGACGTTGTAGGTCTTGACCAGCCCGGCGGACGGAAATTGCTCCTGAGGCAGCGCGTAGTCGTCGCCGTAGCCGCCTGCCTGCTGGCCCATGAAGACGCGCGTGGCATAGTTGGTGGCCACGCCGTTGCCGTCGGCGATCATGATGATCACGTTCTTGGCGGTGTTGGTGTTCGGCTGCTGGGCCAGTTCGGCGTCAAGGCGCTTCTGACCGGCCTTGTACCAGTCGCTGTCGGCCTGGGGAAGGTCAACCTCCTGCGCCAGGACCGGTGTGGCGGCGAGAGTGGCGGCAAGTGCGATATACGAGGCTTTCATGGGCCCCCTCCTGTTTCAACGAGTGATTGCTACGTGAAGCCCGGCGTGCCCAATCCCGGCCCCGGTACCAGGCAGACGGTAATCAGCGGATGTAACAATCGTGTGAATGCAACAGGGTTTGTAACTATTTAGGTGGTTCTGAATTAGGGTCGCCAACCAGCTGATTTCTCTGGCATGGTGTCCCGAGATACCACTACGCCATGCGGTGACATGACCATCAGCGACATCAACGTCGACGAGGCCCTGGAACGGGTCCGGCAGCAGCTCAAGGAAGACCGCACGGTCTCCCCGTCGCTGCGTGCCGCCATCGACGTGCTGATGCTGCTGGTCAAGCTCATGGCCGACCGGTTGGCCACCGGCAGCCGCAACAGCAGCAAGCCACCGTCCCAGGATCCCAACCGCCAGCGCCGCTCGCGCGCCAAAGGCGAACGCCGTCCCGGTGGGCAGCCAGGGCATGCGGGCAAGACGTTGGCGCCGGTGACGAACCCCGACGAGGTGGTCAAGCTCCGCGTCGATCGTCGGCATCTGCCTACAGGGCGCACCTATCGCAGCATTGGCGTCGAGACCCGCCAGGTGCAGGACATCGTGATCCAGGCCGTGGTCACCGAGTACCAGGCCGAGATAGTGGAAGATGACCAGAGGCAGCGCCATGTGGCGCCATTCCCCGAGGGTGTGACGCGGCCCATCCAGTATGGGCCGCGCCTCAAGGCACACGCGGTCTATCTCTCGCAGTACCAGCTGCTGCCCTATGCGCGCATTCGGGAGCTGCTCACCTCGCAGTGTGGCCTGTCGTTGAGCACCGGCACGCTGTTCGCCTTCAACCAGGAGGCCTACCAGCGGGCCGAGGCGTTCGCCGAGTGGGTGGTCCCGGCGCTACGCCAAGCGCCCACCGTGCATGCCCGGTATGAAGTGATGCAGGTGGGCGGCAAGCGTTACTGGCTGCACAGTGCCTCCAATGACGCCCTGACCTGGTTGGCCCCGCATCCCAAGCGCGGCCAGGAGGCGATGGATGCCATCGGCGTATTGCCCTTCGTGTGTGGCGTGCTGGTGCATGATCATTGGAAGCCCTACTACCGCTACTCGGATTGCCGGCATGTCCTGTGCAATGCCCATCACCTGCGGGAATTGACGGCGGTCTGGGAAAACGACCACCAGCGCTGGGCCAAGTCGCTCCATGACCTGCTGTTGGCCATGAGCCGAGCGGTGGATGCCGCCGGCGACTGCCTCTGCGCCGATGAGGCCCAGCGCTGGCGAGCACGTTACCGACGCTGCCTGGCGGCGGGCGACGCCGAGTGCCCGCCACCGGCAAAGCCACCGCCCGGGACGCGCGGGCGTGCCAAACGCACAAAAGCGCGCAACCTGCTGGAACGTCTCCAGGCGTACGAGGACGACGTGCTGCGTTTTCTCGAGGATCCCGCCGCGCCTTTCACCAACAACCAGGGGGAGCGCGACCTGCGGATGACCAAGGTACAGCAGAAGATCTCGGGCTGTTTTCGCGCCTGGGAGGGCGCCGAGATCTTCTGCCGGATGCGCAGCTTCCTCTCCACCGCGGTCAAGCAAGGCATGGCGGCGCATACGGCGCTGGAGCAACTGTTTGCCGGCGAGGTGCCCACCTTCATGCGACAGGACGACCAGGATCAGGCGGCATGAGCTGAATAGTTACCAGGGTTGTAACTATTCAGGTGGTTCTGAATTAGGGTCGCCAACCACCTGATTTCTCTGGCATAGTACGCACATCCGCCCACTACGCCATGCGGTGACATGACCATCAGCGACATCAACGTCGACGAGGCCCTGGAACGGGTCCGGCAGCAGCTCAAGGAAGACCGCACGGTCTCCCCGTCGCTGCGTGCCGCCATCGACGTGCTGATGCTGCTGGTCAAGCTCATGGCCGACCGGTTGGCCACCGGCAGCCGCAACAGCAGCAAGCCACCGTCCCAGGATCCCAACCGCCAGCGCCGCTCGCGCGCCAAAGGCGAACGCCGTCCCGGTGGGCAGCCAGGGCATGCGGGCAAGACGTTGGCGCCGGTGACGAACCCCGACGAGGTGGTCAAGCTCCGCGTCGATCGTCGGCATCTGCCTACAGGGCGCACCTATCGCAGCATTGGCGTCGAGACCCGCCAGGTGCAGGACATCGTGATCCAGGCCGTGGTCACCGAGTACCAGGCCGAGATAGTGGAAGATGACCAGAGGCAGCGCCATGTGGCGCCATTCCCCGAGGGTGTGACGCGGCCCATCCAGTATGGGCCGCGCCTCAAGGCACACGCGGTCTATCTCTCGCAGTACCAGCTGCTGCCCTATGCGCGCATTCGGGAGCTGCTCACCTCGCAGTGTGGCCTGTCGTTGAGCACCGGCACGCTGTTCGCCTTCAACCAGGAGGCCTACCAGCGGGCCGAGGCGTTCGCCGAGTGGGTGGTCCCGGCGCTACGCCAAGCGCCCACCGTGCATGCCGATGAAACCGGGATGCAGGTGGGCGGCAAGCGTTACTGGCTGCACAGTGCCTCCAATGACGCCCTGACCTGGTTGGCCCCGCATCCCAAGCGCGGCCAGGAGGCGATGGATGCCATCGGCGTATTGCCCTTCGTGTGTGGCGTGCTGGTGCATGATCATTGGAAGCCCTACTACCGCTACTCGGATTGCCGGCATGTCCTGTGCAATGCCCATCACCTGCGGGAATTGACGGCGGTCTGGGAAAACGACCACCAGCGCTGGGCCAAGTCGCTCCATGACCTGCTGTTGGCCATGAGCCGAGCGGTGGATGCCGCCGGCGACTGCCTCTGCGCCGATGAGGCCCAGCGCTGGCGAGCACGTTACCGACGCTGCCTGGCGGCGGGCGACGCCGAGTGCCCGCCACCGGCAAAGCCACCGCCCGGGACGCGCGGGCGTGCCAAACGCACAAAAGCGCGCAACCTGCTGGAACGTCTCCAGGCGTACGAGGACGACGTGCTGCGTTTTCTCGAGGATCCCGCCGCGCCTTTCACCAACAACCAGGGGGAGCGCGACCTGCGGATGACCAAGGTGCAGCAGAAGATCTCGGGCTGTTTTCGCGCCTGGGAGGGCGCCGAGATCTTCTGCCGGATGCGCAGCTTCCTCTCCACCGCGGTCAAGCAAGGCATGGCGGCGCATACGGCGCTGGAGCAACTGTTTGCCGGCGAGGTGCCCACCTTCATGCGACAGGACGACCAGGATCAGGCGGCATGAGCTGAATAGTTACCCAGGGTTTTTCGATTCGGACAAGCTGGCTGAGCCTTATGCGTAACAAGGCAGCCATTTATCATCTGCGGCGGCGTCCAGGCGGAATCAGCCGTACGCGCGCCTTTACGCGGGGTTTGCTTGTCGCCTCGTGCTTTATCGAGGCCCCGGGTGACGAAGTGATCCAGGCAAATATAGGCAAGGATAGATGCCAATAAATGGCACTGAGGCGTAGCGTCAGGATAACGCCTATGGCCATGGCGACAGCCAGGTAGGGGGGAATCGGCAGGGTGTCGAAAACAACGTACGTGGTGGCACCAGCAATCGAGGCCGTGGCGTAGATTTCCTGGCGCAGCACCATCGGCACACGGCGAGCCAGCACATCACGCAGCATGCCGCCAGCGACACCGGTCAACACTCCCATGAGTACGGCAACGATACCCGCATGATCCAGCGCCAATGCCTTGTGAGCGCCGATGATGGTGAAGAGCGCCAGGCCGAAGGCGTCCAGCACCGGCAGAACGATACGCGAGAGCCGGTGAATATAATGAAAGCCCACGATCGATAACGTGACGGTGACAATGACTACCCATAGGTAGGTGGGGTCGGATACCCAGAACACCGGACGCACGCCGAGTAACAGATCGCGCAATGTCCCGCCGCCAATCCCGGTGACGGCGGCCAGCACCAGCATGCCGAAGGGGTCCATCCGCGAGCGGCAGGCCAGGATGACGCCCGAGAGCGCGAAGACGACCACACCCGCCAAGTCCAGCCAGTAGACCCATCCTGTCAATCTGCTGCTCCTCGGTTGCTTTGCCAGCCATTTTCAAGGCTGGAGTATTATCAATTCCCGTCATTATAGACGCACGTGTTCAGGCAGCCGAGCGCCCCGGCGGCCAGGGCCTCGATACCGGTGCGCAGCGTTACCTCGTTGCCCGGGAAGTAATAGGGCGAGTGCGGCATCTCCAGGTGACGCATCTTCTCCGCAACACTC
The DNA here is from genome assembly GCF_000731955.1 of Halomonas zincidurans B6. Lineage (NCBI taxonomy): Bacteria > Pseudomonadati > Pseudomonadota > Gammaproteobacteria > Oceanospirillales > Halomonadaceae > Modicisalibacter > Modicisalibacter zincidurans. The sequence goes on from NZ_JNCK01000001.1 coordinate 3,414,460, forward strand.
TTGCCTGACGTCTCGGCCCAGCGCTCCTTGGGGGTCGCTCCGATGAACCAGTAGACGGAGGGAATGTCCTCGCCACTGAAGCCGCCCGCCTCGGCATTGGCGAAGTACGGAAAATCCTCGCTGCCATTGAGGCGCGGCATCTCGTAGAGGTTCGCCTCGCCGAAGTGTTCGGCATGGGCCCGGCGCACCCGCTCCACCGTCTCCGAATCGTTGTGCAGGGCGAGGGTCTCGTTGAGCACGCGGAATTCGGGGGGCTTGGGCGAGCGCCCGGCCTCGCACTCGGCGCGGATGATGCGCTCGATGGCCGCCACCACCTGGCGGTGCAGGGCGTTGTCGAAGCTGCGGATGTTGATCTCGAGCTCCGCCGAATGGGGGATGATGTTGGCCTGGGTGCCGGCGTGCAGCTTGCCGACGGTGACCACCACGGTCTCTTCCGGCGGCACCTCCCGCGAGACGATGGTCTGCAGGCGAGTGACCACATGGGCGGCGATCACCACCGGGTCCACCGTCTGGGCGGGCATGGAGCCGTGACCGCCGGCCCCATGAATCGTCACCGCCAGGTTGGTGCAGGCGGCCATGGCGCTACCGGCCCGATGGCCGACGGTGCCGGCCAGCGCCGGCATGTTGTGCTGGCCGAGGATGATGTCCGGCCGGGCGAAGCGCGTGTAGAGGCCGTCGTCCAGCATGGCCCTGGCCCCACCGAAGATCTCCTCGGCGGGCTGGCAGATCAGCATCAGGGTGCCGGACCAGCGTTCCTTCAGCCCCGCCATCACTGCGGCGGTGCCCACCACGCAGCTGCTGTGCAGGTCGTGGCCGCAGGCGTGCATCAGCGGCACCGTGCCGCTCTCGGTCTCCACGGTGCGCGTGCTGGCGAACTCGAGGCCGGTATCCTCCTTGATCGGCAGGGCGTCCATGTCGCCGCGCAGCATCACCGTGGGGCCCTCGCCGTTCTTCAGCAGCGCCACCACGCCGGTGCCGCCCACGCCGCGGGTTACCTCATAGCCCAGCGCCTCCAGGGCCTCGGCGAGGCGGGCGCTGGTCTCGTGCTCCTGGAAGGGCAACTCGGGATACTGGTGAATCTGGCGGTACAGCGCCTGAACGTTGTCGAGGGTCGCCTCCACCTGGGCGCCGATGGCGCCCTTGAGGTCGATGCCCTTGGGGTCAAGCGTATCGGTTTGCGTCGTCATCATAGTCTCCCGGGGTCTTAGTGGCTGTTGCGGATCTGGGGCTGGTGGTCGTGCGTGGCGCGATTGACACGCTGCCAGGCGGCGACCACAGCCACGTTCAGCAGCATCGCCCAGACGCCGGCGTGCCAGCCCAGCGGCGAGCTCCACACGAAGTCCATCAGCAGGTAGGCCAGGCTGCCTACCAGTGCCCCGGCCATCACGCTGGCGCGGCGCAGCCGCGGCAGGAACAGCGCCCCCAGCACCATCGGGAAGAGCTGCACGATCAGGCCATAGGCGGTGAGCAGTATCATCACCAGCGAGCCGGGGTTGAGCAGCGCGATCAGATAGGCGATCAGCGACAGCCCCAGCACGCTCCAGCGGGTGGCGCTCACCGTGGCCTTCTCGCTTGAGTGCTTCATGACGGTGGGGCCCATGACGTCGCGCACCAGCACGACGGCCGCGGTATGGGCCAGGTTGGCCCCGGTGGACATGGCGGCCGCCAGCGCGCCGGAGAGCATCAGGCCGATGACCCAGGGCGAGAAGTTGGCCACCTCCATCACCATCTTCAGCAGCACGGTGTCGGAGCGCTCCAGCGGGGCATCGGCGAACGCCAGGATGCCGGCGAAGCCGATGAACAGCAGCGGCACCAGCAGGTAGGCGTAGAGCGGATAGAAGACGCTCACCTTGCGCAGGGTCTTGCCGCTGTCGGCCGAGTAGAACTTCATGAACAGGTGCGGCCACATGGCGCCGCCGAAGGCGCTGACCAGCACGGCGGTGCTGAAGTAGCCCCAGCCCATGCCGGTGGCACCGGGCATGGTGAGGTACTCCGGCGCCTGTTGCTGGAGCTGGGTGAACATCTCCCCCACCCCGCCGTAGAGGCGCTCGGGGATGGCCAGGCCGAGGAACCAGGCGATGGCGATCATCATCACGCCCTGCACCAGGTTGGTCCAGCCGATGCCGCTCAGGCCGCTGGTGAAGACGTAGGCCGCCACCACCAGGAAGGCCAGCAGGCCACCCAGCCAGAAGGGCACCGCACCGTCGGTGGCGGCCTGGAACAGCAGGCCGGCACCGGCGATCTGGATGGTCAGGTAGGGCACCAGCGCGACCACGCCGATCACCCCGGCGAGCATGCCCAGCGGCCGGCTCTGGTAGTGGTCGGCGATCATGTCGCCCTGGGTCAGGTAGCCGCGTTCGCGGCCCAGCTTCGCCACCCGCGGCCCCAGGGCCCAGATGGTGATCGGCACCAGCGACAGGTAGGCCAGGATATAGAATGCCGGCGCGCCTTGCTGGTAGGCCCAGCCCGGCGTGCCGAGGAAGGCGAAGGCGGAGAAGATCTCGGCGCCCAGGATGAAGAACAGGATCACCACGCCGACGTGGCGTCCGCCGGCGACATAGCCCTCAAGGCTCGAGCTCGCCTGGCCCCGGGCGCGCAGGCCCACGGCCAGCACCATCACCAGGTAGGCCAGGGTGATGCCGATGACGATGGTGGTATCACTCATGGCGGCCACCCCCGTGACGGACGACGAAGGCGACCCACATGCCGGCGAAGAGCACCAGCATCCACAGGGTGTACCAGAAGAACAGGAAGGGCAGGCCGAGCACGATGGGCTCGATACGGTTGGCGATCAGGGCACCGGGCCAGATCATGGCCAGGGTGCATGCCGCGAAGTGCAGCGCGGTCAGCAGGTGATAGGTCTTGTTCATGGGAGAATCCAGCTCGCCGAGGCGAGTCTTGTTGTGGGTTGTCTCTAGACTATGAAACGCCTTGTTCGATATAAAAAATATAAGTTTGGCATCGCTGACATGCCATATTGATATGGATAACGTGGTATCCCCCTGGATAAGACGAGACGACCCGTGGAATTTCGCCAACTCAGCTATTTCATTGCCGTTTCGGAGACCGGCTCGATCTCCGCGGCCAGCCGCCAGGTACACGTCGCCCAGCCGGCGCTGACCCGACAGATTCGACTCTTGGAGGAGGACCTGGGCACCCGACTGCTGGAGCGTCATGCCCGTGGGGTCAGCTTGACGGTGGCCGGCCAGGCGCTCTACGACGAGGCTGTGCAGTTGCTCGATTCGCGCGCTAGGATTCGGGCACGTCTGGCGGCACTGGGCACCGGGCTGATCGGCAAGGTCAGCCTGGGGGTAACCGTGACGCATCTATGGGTCCCGCAAGTCGCGGGATTGTTGGGCAGCTACCGGCAGCGTTACCCGCAGGTCGGCTTCGAGGTCTTCCCGCTGCTCTCCGGCCCCCAGCTCGATCGTCTCCGTGAAGGCACGCTGGATGCTGGCATCCTCTACCTGGACAGTGCCGAACAGCCCGGCCTTGCGACCCGCCTGCTGCAGCACGACCACCTGATGCTGGCCGTGCCTGACGCCTCGCCGTGGGCGACAGAGCCACCGAGTCGGCTGGGAGAGCTGAGCGATGCCGACTTCGTCTGGGGCTTTCGCAGCGTCTCCCCGGTCTACTACGACCGGGTGATGGCGCATTTCGCGCGGCTCAGCTTCGCGCCGCGGGTGGTTCAGTACGGCGCCGACAACATCACCATCCTGAGCATGGTCGCCGCCGGGCTGGGTATTGCCATCGTGCCCTCGGCCAGCCGCGCCCACCCCATGCCCGGCATCCGCTTCGTGCACTTGGCGGAACTCGATGCCTGCGACATGCCGCTGTGGGTCGCCTGGAACAACAGCAATGATTCTCCCGCGTTGCATAACCTCATCGAGATGATCGGCACCGCGCAATGAGTCGCTCGTTCAGAGCCGAAGTCATCGGGTCTGATCATTCCATCGACGGCCGCCGGTTGAGCGCGGCGGTCACGGATAGCGCCCGCTGCGGCGGTTTTCCACGAGTATGTCGAGAATGGCGTTGGCGGCCAGCATGACCTCCGTGGGCGCTTCACCCTTGCGCCGGCTGCATAGAATCGGGCAGGTAATGTTTGTGTCCGCGAGATAGCTGTAGACGATGCCCCGGCGCGTCAGTTGGCTGACCTGTTCGGGCACTAGCGTAATTCCCAATCCCGAAACCACCAGGCCCAGCGCGGTCTGCAATTCATTGGCCTCCTGAGAGACGCGCACCTTCAGCCCGCGCCGCCGAAACAGACCGAGCATCATGTCGGCCAAGCTGGGGCGCGGCTTGGCCGGGTAGATAATCAAGGGAAACTCGGCGAGCTCGGACAATGACGGCGTCTTGCCGTCTAGCGGATGCCCGGCCGGCAGCGCCACCATCATCGGTTCCTCGAACAGTACCTCTTGCTCGACCTCCTCATCGTCGATCCTCAGTCGGCCGAAGCCCATGTCGATACGCCCGGCCTTGAGCGCCTGGATTTGTTGCACGGTGGTCAATTCGGCCAGTGTCAACTCGACGTCATCCTTTTGTCTCAATTCTCGGACCAGGCGCGGTAACTGGCCGTAGAACACCGAGGGCACGAAGCCGACGCCGAACAGCTGGCGTTTGCTGCGTGCCAGGCGACGGGTCGCGGCAACGGTGGCCTCGAGCTTGTCCAGTATCTGCAGGGTATGCTCATGAAAGAACTGGCCGGCCGGGGTGAAGGCCAGTCCCCGCGGGCTGCGGACAAACAGCCTGACGCCCAGCTCTTCTTCCAAATTGTTGATCTGTCTGGTTAAAGGCGGCTGGGCCATGTGTAGTCTGCGGGCCGCTCGGGTGAGGTTGAGCTCCTCGGCGACGACGCGGAAATAGCGCAGATGGCGTAGCTCCATGATACCTCCAGGGTATGGATGGCAACTCAAACGATATTGGTTCCTCGGCCGCGCGGCAATCAAACTCACCCCAATCGTTGTTATAGCCGTTTGTCCGGGAGCCCTGATGTCCAGCATTGAATCCATCGAGACGCTATTGGTCGACTTGCCGACCATCCGGCCGCACAAGCTGTCGATGACCACCATGGCTTGCCAGACGCTGGTGCTCGTGCGCATGCGTCATTCGGATGGCATCGAAGGGCTGGGCGAGGGCACCACCATCGGTGGGTTGAGCTACGGCCCGGAGAGCCCCGAAAGCATCAAGCGCAACATCGATAGCTACCTGGCGCCGCTGCTCATCGGGCAGCCGTCGGCCAACCTCAACGCCCTGCGCGCACGCCTGCAACGCCACGCGCGCGGCAACGCGATCGCCAAGTCGGCGCTCGAAACCGCATTGCTCGACGCCCAGGGCAAGCGCCTGGGGCTGAGCGTCGCCGAGCTGCTGGGCGGGGCTCGTCAAGAGCACCTGCCGGTGCTGTGGACACTGGCCAGTGGCGATACCCACAAGGATATCGACGAAGCCTTCCAGCGTCTCGACGACCGCCGCCATTGCGACTTCAAGCTCAAGATCGGCGCCAACGCCGTGGCCGACGACGTCCGCCACGTGGCGGCCATCAAGGCCGCACTGGGCGAGCGTGCCAGTGTGCGCGTCGACGTCAATCAGGCCTGGGACGAGGCGAGTGCCGTGCGCGGCATCGCCGCCCTGCAGGACGCCGGCATCGAGCTGATCGAACAGCCGGTCGCGGCCTGTCATCACGCCGCGCTGATCCGCCTGGCAAGCCGATTCCAGGTGCCGATGCTCGCCGACGAGGCGGTACAGGATGCCCACGACGGCTTCGCCCTGGCGGCCGGTGGGTTCAGCGGCGCCTACGCGCTGAAGATCGCCAAGGCGGCCGGTCCGCGTGGCGCGCTCGAACTGGCGCACGTCGCCCGGGCCGCGGGTATCGGCCTGTACGGCGGCACCATGCTCGAAGGCACGATCGGCACGGCGGCCGCGCTGCATGCCTGGGCGACGTTGGACGACCTGGTCTGGGGTAGCGAGATGTTCGGCCCGCTGCTGCTCACCGACGACATCGTCGCCGAGCCGCTGTACTACCACGACTTCGGCGTCGACCTGCCGCGCGGCCCGGGGCTGGGCGTTCGGCTCGACGAAGACAAGCTGGCGTACTACCGGCGCAAGCATTGACGCGCCGCGAAGCCTGACATCGACTCAAAAGGAGAGACCCATGCTCTTTCAGGTGGAAATGACCGTGCTGTTGCCGCCGGAGATGCCGGCCGAGCGCGCCGCCGAGATCAAGGCCGCCGAGAAGGCCTACGCCCAGGACCTGCAACGCCAGGGCAAGTGGCGGCATCTGTGGCGGGTCGCCGGCAGCTACGCCAACGTCAGCATCTTCGACGTCGAGGACAACGCCGAGTTGCAGGAGATCGTCGGCAACCTGCCGCTGTTCCCCTACATGCAAGTCAGCGTCAAGCCGCTGTGCCGCCATCCGTCCGCAGTCCGCGAGGACGATAGCTGACGCCGACCGAGCACGCCATACGCCCGCCGGTAGCGGGTATAAAACGACAAGATGAGAGATGAGGTGAAGCCATGAACGTCAAGATTTTCGACACCCCCGAAGTCCAGGACTTCCTCACGGCCGTCAGCGGCTTCGACCAGGCGGGCGGCAACGATCGCGCCAAGCAGATCATGCATCGCCTGCTGTCGGATCTTTACCGGCTGATCGACGACTTCGACGTCACTCCCGAGGAGTACTGGGCGACCGTCAATTTGCTCAACGAGCTGGGCGCCGAGAAGCAGGTGGGCCTGCTCTCGCCGGGGCTGGGTTTCGATCACTACCTGGACATGCGCATGGACGCCGCCGATGAACAGGCACGGCTGGATGGCGGCACGCCGCGCACCATCGAAGGGCCGCTGTACGTGGCCGGCGCCCCGGTCGCCGAGGGCGAGGCGCGCATGGACGACGGCTCTGATACCGACGCCGAGGTGATGTGGCTCACCGGCCAGGTGCGCGATACCGCCGGCCAGCCGATCCCGGGCGCCCAGGTCGAGATCTGGCACGCCGACTCCAAGGGCAACTACTCCTTCTTCGACCCGTCGCAGTCGGACTACAACCTGCGGCGCACCATCCTGGCGGATGCCGAAGGGCGCTACCGGGTGCGCAGCATCATCCCCTCCGGCTACGGCGTGCCGCCGGAAAGCCCCACCGATCAGGTGCTCTCCGCGCTGGGCCGGCATGGCCAGCGCCCGGCGCATATCCACTACTTCGTCTCCGCGCCGGGGCATAAGCACCTGACCACCCAGATCAACCTGGCTGGCGACGCGTACACCTTTGATGACTTCGCCTTCGCCACCCGCGAGGAACTGGTCATCGAGGGCACGCGCATCGAGGATGCCGCCGAGGTCGCCAAGCGTGGCCTGGAAGGCCCGTTCACCGAGGTGGTGTTCGACGTCGAGCTGGCGCCGACCGAGGCGCGCGAATTGCAGGATCGCCACAAGCGACCGCGCGCCCTCGAACAGGCCTGAAGCCGCTTTCGATACGCCACGACCTTTTCAATGCGAGCCGGCGCCATCGCCATGAGCGATGGGTTGGGGACGCCATGTCCCGAGGACGCCGGCCTGTAGAAAGGACTTGTCGAGAAACAGGAGCAAGATCATGACCTCACAGCTTGATCGTCTCGAGACCCGCGTTCGCGGTGCGGTGGTCGACGACCCGGAGAACGGCGTCTTCCGTTGCCATCGCAGCATGTTCACCGACCCGGCGTTCTTCGCGCTGGAAATGAAGCACATCTTCGAGGGCAACTGGGTGTTTCTGGCCCACGAGAGCCAGCTCGCCGAGCCCGGCGACTACATGACCGTGACCATCGGCCGCCAGCCGGTGATTCTCACCCGCGACAAGCAGGGCGAGCTGCACGCGATGCTCAACGCCTGTGCCCACCGCGGCGCCACCCTGTGCCGCAAGAAACGCGGCAACAAGGGCACCTTCACCTGCCCGTTCCACGGCTGGTCGTTCAAGAACGACGGCAAGCTGCTCAAAGCCAAGAACGAGAAGACCGGCGCCTACCCGGAAGGCTTCAAGCAGGACGGCTCGCACGACCTCAAGCGTCTCGCACGCTTCGAGAGCTATCGCGGCTTCCTGTTCGGCAGCCTGAGCGCCGACGTCAAGCCGCTCGCGGAGCATCTCGGCGAGACCACCAAGGTCATCGACAACATCGTCGACCAGGCGCCGGAGGGGATCGAGATACTGCGCGGCACCTCGTCGTACACCTTCAACGGCAACTGGAAGCTGGGCGCCGAGAACGGGGCCGATGGTTACCATGTCAGCACCGTGCACTGGAACTACTCCTCGACCATGGATCGGCGCAACTACGACGCCGGCGGCACCAAGGCGGTGGACGCCAACGGCTGGTCGAAGAGTCAGGGCGGGTTCTACTCGTTCGAGAACGGCCACATGATGCTGTGGACGCGGCTGCTCAACCCGGAGGTGCGTCCCGTCTACAACCAGAAGGACAAGCTCGAGACCGAGCTGGGCGAGGCCCGGGCCGATTCGATCGTCAACCAGACCCGCAACCTCTGCCTCTACCCCAACGTCTACCTGATGGATCAGTTCTCGACCCAGATCCGGGTGATCCGTCCGCTGGCCGTGGACAAGAGCGAGGTCACCATCTACTGCTTCGCGCCCAAGGGCGAGTCGGCCGAGAGCCGTGCGCTGCGAATCCGTCAGTACGAGGATTTCTTCAACGTCAGCGGCATGGGCACGCCCGACGATCTCGAGGAGTTCCGGGGCTGCCAGACCGGTTACCAGGCTTCACTGGCCGAGTGGAACGACCTGAGTCGCGGCGCCGAGCAGTGGATCGACGGCGCCGACGACAACGCCCAGGCCATCGACATGAAACCGCTGCTCAGCGGGGCGTCACCGGAGGACGAGGGCCTCTATGTGATGCACCACAAGCACTGGGTCGCCGAGATGCTGCGTGCCATCGACAAGGAACGCAGCCAGTTCATCGCCACCGCGCCGGCATCCTGAGGAGGGCTTCACCATGGATATGAACTTTCTCGACATTCAGGCCTTCATTCATCGCGAAGCGCGCCTGCTCGACGACCGCGACTGGGACGCCTGGCTCGAATGCTACAGCAAGGACGTGGTGTTCTGGATGCCGGCCTGGGACGACGACGACCGGCTGACCGAGGACCCGCAGTCCGAGATCTCGCTGATCTACTATCCCAATCGCGAGGGGCTCGAGGACCGCATCTATCGCATCAAGACCGAGCGCAGCGGGGCGACCAGCATTCCCGAGCCGCGTACCACCCACCAGGTCTCCAATCTGGAGGTGCTGAGCCAGGCGGGTGACAAGGTCGAACTGCGCTTCAACTGGCACACCCTGAGCCATCGCTATCAGCAGACCAACGCCTACTTCGGCACATCCTTCTACACCCTGGACGTGTCCGGCGGGCAGCCGCTGATCGAAAAGAAAGTCGTGATACTGAATAACGATTACATCCACCAGGTCATCGATATCTACCACATCTGATCTGGGCGCACGACCCGGTCCTTGCGGCCGGGGCACGCCGGCCGGACCATCGAGACCGGTGGAGGAGGAGAACGACCATGAGCTATACGATTGCACTCAACTTCGAGGACGGCGTCACCCGTTTCATCGGTTGCAAGGAGGGCGAGACCGTCCTCGACGCCGCCTACCGGCAGAAGGTCAACCTGCCGATGGACTGCTCCGACGGGGTCTGCGGCACCTGCAAGGGCCTATGCGAGAAGGGCGAGTTCGACCTGGGTGACGAGTATCTGGATGACGCGCTCTCCGACGAGGAAGCGGCCGATGGCCTGGTCCTGACCTGCCAGATGGTGCCGTCCTCCGATTGCGTGATCCAGGTGCCGGTGGCCTCGGCCCTGTGCAAGACTGCGGTCGGCAAGGTCGAGGGAACCGTGGCCATGGTCGAGCCGCTTTCCGAGGACAGCATCGAGCTGGCCATCGACCTGGACGAGGGCGCCGAGCTGGCCTTCCTGCCCGGCCAGTACATCCACATCGATGTCCCGGGTACCGGCGAGCACCGCTCCTACTCCTTCAGTTCCCGGCCGGGTGACTCGCGGGCCACCTTCCTGATCCGCAACGTGCCCGACGGCCTGATGAGCGGCTATCTCACCGACCGGTGCCAGCCGGGCGAGCGGCTCTCGCTGACCGGGCCGATGGGCAGCTTCTACCTGCGCGAGATCACCCGCCCGGTGCTGATGCTGGCCGGCGGCACCGGGCTGGCGCCCTTCCTGTCGATGCTCGAGCACCTGTCCCGGAAGCGGGAAGAAGGGCAAGGCTGCGAGCAGCCGATACACCTGATCTACGGCGTCAACAAGGACGATCACCTGGTCAAGACCGACGTCCTGGACGCGTTCCAGGAGCAACTGCCGAGCTTCAGCTACACCACCGTGGTGGCCGACGAGGCGAGCGAGCATCCGCGCAAGGGCTACGTCACCCATCACATGGACGCCGAGGTGCTTCACGACGGCGATGTCGACGTCTATCTGTGCGGCCCGCCGCCCATGGTCGATGCCGTGCTCAAGCACTTCGATACGCAGGGCATCGCCCCGCAGAGCTTCCACTACGAGAAGTTCACGCCCAACCAGGCCTCGGAGGAAGCGGCATGATGCGTTTCCAGGATCAGGTGATGGTGATCACCGGCGCCGCTCAGGGCATCGGACGGCGGGTCGCCGAACGGGCCGGGGCAGAGGGCGGGCGCCTGGTACTGGTCGATCGTGCCGAGGTCGTCGACGAGGTCGTGGCAACGATCCGCGAGCAGGGCGGCGAGGCGATCGCCGTCCGGGCCGATCTCGAGACCTTCGCGGGGGCCGAAGCGGCGATCAACGAAGCCTGCGCGCACTTCGGCCGGATCGACGTGCTGATCAACAACGTCGGCGGGGCGATCAACTTCAAGCCGTTCACCGAGTTCAGCGCCGACGAGATCTCGGCCGAGATCAACCGCTCGCTGATGCCCACCCTGTGGTGCTGCCGAGCGGTGCTGCCGACGATGGTCGCCCAGGGCGAGGGCGTGATCGTCAACGTCTCCTCGGCGGCGACCCGCGGCATCCATCGCATTCCCTACTCGGCGGCCAAGGGCGGGGTCAACGCCCTGACCGCCTCGCTGGCCTTCGAGGTTGCCGAGCACGGCATCCGCGTGGTCGCCACCGCCCCGGGCGGAACCGAGGCACCGCCGCGGCGCATCTCGCGCGGTACGCCCGAACCGCGCAACGACCGGGAACGGGCGTGGTTCCAGGCGCATATCGACCAGACCCGGCAGAGCTGCCTGTTCGACCGCTACGGCACCCTGGACGAGATGGCCGCGCCGATCCTGTTCCTGGCTTCCCGCGAGGCCAGCTACATCACCGGCAGTGTGTTGCCCGTCGCCGGCGGCGATCTCGGCTAGGCCGCGCTGAAAAGGCCGGCGGTCGGCAATGCTGCGGTGACCGATGAACGCCGGCCATGCGGCGGCCCCGGGGCGGGCGTCGATTCCATGGCCGGATATCCATGACAACAGTGCCAGGAGCTCAGCATGAAACAGGCCGAACAGGGCGTCGTACTGCAGCATCTGCCCGTCGACGAGATTCATGATCCCGACATCGCCAACGTCAGCAAGGGGCTCGTCGCCGGTATTGCCGGCCTGCCCCCTATTCGCACCGGGTCCGCTGCCGGGCTCGCTGGGTATCAAGGAGGCTGGTCATGACACAGGTCCCAACATCCGCACGCCTCAGGGTCGGTATCGTCGGTGGTGGCATCGGCGGAGTGGCCTTGGCCATCGCCCTGTCGCGCCGGGCGGACCTCGACGTGACACTTTTCGAGTCGGCCCCGGCATTCTCCGAAATCGGCGCCGGTGTCTCGTTCGGCCCCAACGCGGTGCGCGCCATCGAGCGACTCGAACTTGGCGAGGCCTACCGTCGGGTGGCCGATGGTTCGCCGGCGCCGTTCGAGGACGTGTGGTTCGAATGGCGACACGGCGCCGATGACCGCTATATCACTGCCACCCTGGCGCCGGGTTGTGGTCAGTCTTCGGTGCATCGCGCCGATTTTCTCGACAGCCTGGTGACCTGTCTGCCCGACGGTATCGCCCGTTTCGGCAAGCGCTGCTGTGAGGTGATCCAGCGAGAGGATGGTGTTCGCCTGTCGTTCAGCGATGGTATCCACGCCGAGTGCGATGTGGCGATCGGCTGCGACGGCATCAAGTCGGTCGTGCGTGGACATGTGCTGCCTGTCGAGGACGACGGCGACACCGGCCCGCGTTTCAGCGGCACTTACGCCTATCGAGGATTGATCCCGCGGAAGTCGCTCGAAGCCGAACTCTCGCGTCGGGGCGCGAGCGAGCGCCTGGCTCAAGTGCCGCAGATGCTGCTGGGCCAGGACCGTCACATCCTGACCTTTCCGGTCAAGGAGGGCGAGGTGGTCAACGTGGTGGCGTTCGAGACCGACAGTGCCCAGCCCCGCCCCCGTGCCGCCGTGACGGATGCCTGGGTCGAGGAGGTGTCGCAAGCGCAGATGCTGGCAGCCTTTGCCGACTGGGGCGATGCGACGCAGGCGATTCTGGGCTGCATCGAAAAGCCCACGCGCTGGGCGTTGCACGACATCGCACCGCTGTCGCACTACCACCGTGGGCGGGTGCTGCTGATCGGCGACGCCGCCCACGCGATGCTGCCGCATCAGGGCGCCGGCGCCGGTCAGGCGCTGGAAGACGCCTGGGTACTGAGCGAGCTGCTGGGCGATACCGCCTGTGACCGGGATCGGGTCAGTGCGGTATTGGCCGAGTTCGACCGGGTGCGCCGCCCGCACGCGAGCGAGGTGCAGCGAACCTCGTTCGAGGCCGGCGAACTCTACGAACGGCGCGGGCCCTGGCGTGACTGCGCTGACGCCGAACTCGCCCGCGAGCTGGAAACCCGCTTCGACTGGCTGTGGTCCGCCGACCCCGAGCGCGTTGTGACAGCGATACAGGCCACGATGGCGAATGCCCACCCCACCATGGAGCATGACAATGGCTGAAGAGCACCTGCTGGATTCGTCACTCTGGAAGGAACGTCTATTTACCGGGCACTGGGTCGAGGGCAACGGCGAGGCGCTGACCGTGCGCGCCCCGGGCAGCGGCGAGACGCTGGGACGGGCGGCCACCGGGGACGCCGCCCAGGTCGCCATCGCCGCTCAAGCCGGCCGGGACGCCGCCGCCGAGTGGTTCGAACACCCCTACGACGACCGGGCCGAGGTGCTGCGCCAGGCCGCCCGGCTGACCGAAACGCACCGTCAGGAGATCGAGCGGTGGCTGGTGCTCGAGAGCGGCTCGACACCGGCCAAGGCCGCGTTCGAAGTCATGCTGACGATCAAGGCGCTGCACAAGGCCTCGGAGCTGCCGTCGACGGCGGCTGGCGAGGTGCTGCCGTCGACGCCCGGTCGACTGAGCCTGGCCCGGCGGCGACCGCTGGGTGTGGTCGGCGTGATCGCGCCGTTCAACTTCCCGCTGTATCTGGCCATTCGCGCGGTGGCGCCGGCACTGGCGCTGGGCAATGGCGTGGTGCTCAAGCCCGATCCGCGCACCACGGTGTGCGGCGGCTTCTCCATCGCGCGGCTTTTCGAGCGGGCAGGCCTTCCGGCCGGTGTGCTGTCGGTGCTGCCGGGCGGCCGCGAGGTCGGTTCGGCGCTGGTCGAGGACGAGAACATCGCGATGATCCAGTTCACCGGCTCCACCGCCGCCGGGCGCAAGATCGGCGAACGCGCCGGCGCTCAGCTCAAGAAGGTCTCGCTGGAACTGGGCGGCAAGAACGCGCTTATCGTGCTGGACGATGCCGACATCGAGCAGGCGGTCAGCAACGCCAGTTGGGGCACCTATCTGCACCAGGGGCAGATCTGCATGTCCTGCGGCCGCATTCTGGTCCATCGGACCATCTACGACACCTTCGTCGAGCGGCTGACCGAGCGGGCGCGGGGCCTGAGCGTCGGCGACCCGGCCATCGAAGACGTGGCCCTCGGCCCCCTGATCGATGAGGGCCAGCGCGATCATGCCGTCGACCTGCTGGCCCGCGCCCGCGAGGCCGGGGCGAGCGTCCGGGTCGGCGGCGAGACCCGGGGGCTCTTTTTCCAGCCGGCGGTGGTCTGCGATGTGACGCCCGACAACCCGCTCTTTCACGAGGAAACCTTCGCGCCCGTGGCCGTGGTCATTCCCTTCGACAGCGACGACGAGGCGGTGCGCCTTGCCAACGACACCGAGTACGGCCTGTCCGCCGGCGTGATTTCCCGTGATGTCGGGCGCGCCCTGCGACTGGGCGAGCGGCTCAATACCGGGCTCTTGCACATCAACGACCAGACCGTCGATGACGAAGTGATCAATCCCTTCGGCGGCGTCGGGGCCTCCGGCAACGGCACCGCGGTCGGCGGCCCGGCCAATCTCGACGAATTCACCCAGTGGCAGTGGCTGACGCTGAAAAGCGAGGCGCCGGTCTATCCGTTGTAAACGTTCGCGCACGGCAGGAACCGGGCGCGTTTGATCCGACATCGAGGTGACTCATGACAACCAGCAATCAGATAGCCATCAAGGCAGCGGTAACGCGGGAAAAGGGCGGCGCGTTTCAACTGGAGGACATGACGCTCAGGGCGCCCCGCGAAGACGAGGTGCTGGTGCGGATCGTAGCTACCGGCATGTGCCATACCGACCTGATCGTGCGCGATCAGCTCTACCCGGTGCCGCTGCCGGCGGTACTGGGCCATGAAGGCGCCGGCGTGGTCGAGGCGGTGGGCCCGGCGGTGCACTCGCTCGAGGTCGGCGATCACGTGGTGCTGAGCTACGCCCACTGCGGCGATTGCCGACCCTGCGATGCGGGCTACGCCTCCTATTGCGACGAGTTCTTTGCCCGCAATTTCAGCGGCGCCGGCCCCGACGGACAGCAGGCGCTCCGTGACGCCAGCGGCCAGCCCGTGCACGATCATTTCTTCGGTCAGTCCTCCTTTGCCACCTACGCACTGAGTCGTGAAAACAACGCCGTGCGCGTGAGCCGGGAGGCGCCGCTCGAGCTTCTGGGCCCGCTCGGGTGCGGCATTCAGACCGGCGCCGGCGCGGTCATCAATACGCTGGGCGTCACGCCCGGCAGCCGCTTCTGTGCCTTCGGCGCCGGTGCGGTCGGGCTCTCCGCGGTCATGGCCGCCCGCGTCGCCGGCGCCACCACCATCATCGCCGTCGACATGATCGATTCCCGTCTCGAACTGGCCCTGGCGCTGGGCGCGACCCACGTGATCAATGCCGGCAAGGAATCCGTGGTCGAGCGCGTTCGCGAGCTGAGCGATGGCGGCGTGAACTTCGCGCTGGAATCGACGGGGCGGCCCGAGGTCCTGCGCCAGGGCGTCGATGCGCTCGGCGGCCTGGGCGTGCTCGGGGTGGTGGGGGCGCCGGCGCTGGGTACCGAAGCCGCGTTCGACGTCAACGACCTGCTGCTGGGCGGCAAGAGCATCCGCGGCATCGTCGAGGGCGACAGCGTGGCCCGGCGCTTCATCCCGCAGCTGGTCGAGCTGCACATGCAGGGGCGCTTTCCGTTCGATCGACTGGTGAAGTTCTACGACTTCGCCGACATCGAACAGGCAGCCGCCGACAGTGAAAAAGGAATCACGCTGAAGCCGGTCCTGCGGCTGTCGCGCTGACAGGGAGCGCCATTGCCGGGAAAGGCGCCGTCATTTATTCCAACAACAATCCGGGAGCACACCATGAAACATCTCGAAAAAGGCATCAGTCTGCGCCACGCACCTGCCGACTTCCTCAGAGATCTCAACGCCGACAACTTCAGCGCCGGCCTGGTGGCCGGTATCTTCGGTCTCAGCGCCGGTATCATCCATATCAGCGCCGGCATCGCCGCCGGACTCCCCAAGGAGTTCACCTTGCTGTGGGTGATCAGCTACCTTTTCATCAACGGCCTGTTCGGACTTTTTCTCCCGGCCTACTATCGGCTGCCGCTGCCGATGGCCAACTCCATTCCGGGGGCGCTGCTGTTTGCGGCCATCATCCCCACCGTAGGACTCAATGAGGCCCTGGGAGCGACGCTGATCGCCGGGGCGATCTCGCTGGTCGTCGGCCTGGCCGGGTGGATGAGCCTGGTCATGCGGCTGATCCCGATGCCCATCGTCATGGGCATGGTCGCGGGCATCCTGCTCAAGTTCGGCACCAACATGGTGATGCCGCTTCAGAACGCCATGCTGCCGGCGGTGGTGATGATTCTGGCCTTCTTCATGGCGCCGCGCTTTCTGCGCCGGGTGCCGCCGCTGGTCGTCGCCCTGCTGGTCGGGGTCGCCTACATGGCGCTCTCCGGGGCCGACTTCTCCGGGGTAACGTTCTCGATCAAGTTCCCCGAGTTCATCGTGCCCACGTTCACCCTGGAGGCTTTCCTGGCCTATGGGCTGCCGCTGGCGCTGATCCTGGTGGGCATGGAGACGCCGGCCGGCGTGGGCCTGGTGAAAGGCATGGGCTATCGCGAGGTGCCGGCCAACGGCATCACCGCCGTGGGTGGCATCGGCACCATGGTTTCGGCCTTCTTCAACCTGCACAGCACCTGCATCGCCGCGCCGATGACCGGCATCTGCTCTTCTCCAGAGTCGGGCGCTCACGACAAGCGCTGGGTGGCCGCGGTGATCGTCGGCATCATCTTCGTGGTGGCGGCCCCCTTCTACGGCTTCGTGTTCAGCCTGATCGAGGCGATGCCCAGCTACTTCATCGCCATCATCGCCGGCCTGGCGCTGCTGCGGGTGATCGGCTCGGCGATGCACATCACCTTCTCCGGCAAGCATGAGGTGGGCGCGATGTTCTCCTTTCTGATTGCGGTCTCGGGCCTGGAGATCCTGGGGATCGGCTCCTCCTTCTGGGCCCTGGTGCTGGGGGCGGGGCTGTCGATGCTCGTCGAGTTCAAGGACTTCGAATTCAGCCGTCGGGATCGGGTCGCGGACGAACCCGCGGCGTGACGCCGGGTGGGCGGACCCATCAGAGATTTCCGGTATCCTCCTTGGCCTGCGAGCCGTCCTGACAGCGCGGGCCTTTTTTGCGCTTCGAGGTGAGACATGCAGTTGCACAGGGACTGGTCGGTGTCGGCGACCACGGCGGGCTTTCTGGCCGTGCTGATCTCCTACGCCGGCCCGCTGGCGATCTTCTTTCAGGCCGCCCAGAGCGCCAATATTTCCCCGGCGATGATGACTTCCTGGGTGTGGGCCATCTCGCTGGGCGCGGCGATCTCGGGCATCGTGCTGAGCGCGTGGCTGAAGGTGCCGGTAATCACTGCCTGGTCGGCACCCGGTACCGCGCTGCTGGTCACGCTGTTTCCCGAACTGTCGCTCAACGAGGCGGTGGGTGCCTACCTGACCGCCGCACTGATCATCCTGGCGGTCGGCGTCACGGGCACCTTCGATCGGCTGATGCAGGCGCTACCCCGGGGTATCGCGGCAGGCATGATGGCAGGCATTCTATTCCAGTTCGGGCTGGGCGCCTTCCAGGCCATTGAAGGCACGCCCGCGCTGGCGCTGGGCATGCTGATGGCCTATCTGCTGTTCAAGCGCCTGGTGCCACGCTACTGCCTGATCCTGCTGTTGATCACCGGCGCCGGCCTGGCCGTCGGCTTGGAGGATGCCGCGTTGGGCGGTTTGCGCTGGCAACTGGCGTCGCCGATGTTCATCGCTCCCGAATGGAGCTGGCAAGCCACGCTGAGTCTGGCGATTCCGCTGGTGCTGGTGAGCCTGACGGGGCAATTCCTGCCGGGCATGGCGATCATGCGCGGGGCCGGCTATCACACCCGTGCCCGACCGATCATCGCTGTGACCAGCCTGACCTCGCTGGTCACGGCACTGTTCGGCGGTATCACCACGGTTGTGGCGGCGATCACCGCGGCGATCTGCACCGGCAAGGATGCCCACCCGGACCCCGACAAGCGCTATGTCGCCGGCATCGCCAACGGCTTGTTCTATCTGGTCGGTGGATCCTTCGCGGGCACTATCGTTGCCCTGTTCACCGTGTTGCCGGGAGCGTTCGTTGCCGTGCTGGCCGGCCTGGCATTGATCGGGGCGATCAGCGGCAACATCATGACGGTGATCGAGGCCGAGGATCATCGCGAGGCCTCCGTCATCACCTTCCTGGTCACCGCCTCGGGCCTGAGCCTTTTTGGTCTGGGCGCCGCCTTCTGGGGCGTGGTGATCGGTTGCGTGGCTTACGCGTTACTGCATCATCGTTACCGCAAGCGTCGAAACTATCACCGGCAGTTCGTTTCCAAGTAACCCGGACCTTCTTTTAAATGGTTCTTCGCAGATCAGCGTGAAACGTCAAGGCCTCGCTATTGGGAATAAATTGCCTCCCACGCGACCCGGCCTGGATGGCCATTTGGACCATGGGGCCGGGGATTTTTGTGGGAGGGAACTTGTTCCCGATTGGCGCCGCAGGCGCCCGGCATGGCCGGGAAGGTACAGTGCCCGCCGCCATCGCGAATACATTCGCTCCCAGTGCGCCCGTGAAGGCGTGCACACAACTCGGTGGAAGTCCGAGTCGGGGTAAGCCATGGCCCCGTAGTCGAAGGTAACTGCGTCGCCGCGAGGCGGGGTGGAGAGCAACCGGAGGCGAACTGGCGGTCCGTAGGATGACGAACTCGATTCGGCCGGGTCAGGTGGCGAGCTTGCTGGGAGACAGCGAAGCCTGAAACGCACCCGTCGCGCTGGGGTGGCGGCTAAAGCGACGGCGGGACCTGCCAGGTGGTTGGAGGCGGAACGTCAGGAAGGGTGCACGAGATAAGCGGGGAGTCCTAGTCACCGAGGTGACGGCGGCCAGGGGTCAGAGCCTTCATAGTACCGGCGTGCGGATCACGCCTTGGCCACGGCTCATCCCGGCGAAAGCAGGGATCTAGAGATGCGGGAGTGCTAACTCTGCCTACCGCCAAGACGCCGTACAGGAGGCGCAGAGAACAGAACCTGTGCCGAGGGAAGGGAGGCAGGAAGATGGATGCGAGAGACGACCAGAGATGAGCGAACGCAACAGCACAGCATCGATAGTGTCCCCCCGTGGGACTAAGCAAGGTGCGTCATCCCCCGCCGCTATGGCGGGGGTTGACCGCTCAATCTGGACGGACCGCATGTTGGCGGCGCTGGATAACGGCGTCAAAGGACGTAAATGGTTCAGCCTGATCGACAAGGTACACCGCTCGTCGACCCTAGCGAGTGCCTGGCTACAGGTCTACCGCAACCAGGGTGCAGCGGGGGTCGATCGGCAAAGCGTGTCACGCTTCGCCGCGCAGTCCGGACGCCACCTTGAGGAGCTCCAGGCCGACCTGGCGGCGGGGCGGTACCGCCCACAGGCGGTGCGGCGGATCGAGATCCCCAAGGGCGACGGCAAGACACGCCCGTTGGCTATCCCTACCGTCAAGGACCGCATCGTTCAGGCGGCGCTCAAGCGTGTCATCGAACCGATTCTCGAGCACGAGTTCCTGCCGATGAGCTATGGCTTCCGACCAGGAAGAGGCTGCAAGGACGCCTTGCGGGCCGTCGATGATGGCCTCAAGGCCGGCATGACCTGGGGGGTCGACGCCGACCTGCAGGGTTACTTCGACAGCATCCCGCATGACCGCCTCATGAGCCGTGTTGAGGAACGGCTCAGCGATGGTCGGTTGTTGTCACTGCTGCGTGCCTGGCTGACGCAGGACATCGTTAGCGAGATGAACTGCTGGAGCCCCACCGCGGGAGCGCCGCAAGGAGCGATCATCAGCCCCTTGCTGGCGAATCTCTACCTGCACCCGCTGGACCAGGAGATGACCCAGCGCGGCTATCGCATGGTGCGGTATGCCGACGACTTTGTCATCCTCTGTTACAGCGAGCAGGAGGCCCGGCAGGCCCTGGCCCACGTGCAGGACTGGGTGATGACGAATGGCCTGACCCTGCACCCCGACAAGCCCCATATCGGTGACTGTCGACAACGCGGCGAGGGCTTCGACTTCCTGGGCTACCGCTTCGAGGCGGGAAAGCGCTGGGTACGTAGGAAGAGTCTCAGAGCCTTCAAGGACAAGGTGAGAAGCAAGACGCGGCGGACGGAAGGCAAGAGTCTGCGGCAGATCATCGCCTCACTCAATCCTCTGCTAAGAGGCTGGTTCGGCTACTTCCGACACGCCTATCGGACAACGTTCCGGCCGTTGGATGGCTTCATCCGCCGACGGCTTCGCGCCATCCTGCGCAAGCAGGAGAAACGCCCTGGGCGTGGCAACACCGGAACAGACACGCGACGTTGGCCCAATAGGTTCTTCGCCGCTGCCGGGCTTTTCACCCTAGCCGAAGCCTGGCAGCAAGCGAGCCAATCACGATGTTGAAACCATCGACTGGAGAGCCGTGTGCGGGAGAACCGCACGCACGGTTCGGAGGGCGGGGAGGCGAAGCCTTCCCGACCCCTATCAAGGACAAGCTAACCGGCAGGGGGCTGTGGGAGGGAGCTTGTTCGCGATGATCTGTGCCGCATTTCCCGGCAAAATGCGATGAACCTTTTAAATGACTAACATCTGCCAGCTTTATCAATGACAATAAACATTGAAAATGGGTGTTAAAAATAGCCATCAAAGCGCTGGCATTTATATTTTCCTGAATCCGTGAAGCCGGCGTCGGCACTTTCCCTATCACCGCCAGCGAGCATTTTTTGACCTCCGATCCCGTCTCAATCGCCGAACGCATGTCTGCGATGGCCAACCATTGCCGCGTCGGCCGGCGACGATGATCCGTTTTGTCATGCATTTCTACCCGCCGGGCATGGCGATGCTGGCTGCTGGTGACCATCAGCCCTCTTCCAAGTGACATTCCCCGACAGGCGATCAGCAGGGCGATCCTCGCGGGTAACGCAGCCGGCTCCGCAGGGTGTTCAACACCGTCATGCGGCCAATGTCCTGCCCGAAATCGAGGATGATCTGACGGGCCTTGTGGACTACCACGGCGGCACGATGGACCAGTTCCTGCAATACGGTGCGTATCCGGCGCCGCTTGGCGGGATGGCGCACCGGGCTCAGCTCGCCAGTCATGCCCAGTTGCCCCATCAGACGCAGGATGTTATAGGCCAGCTGGGCGAGATGCAGGATCAGGTCGTTGGTGGCGAACTTGCCCGAGGGCAGACGCTCCAGGTCGAGATCGGTCTTGATCTCGCTGTGAAACTGCTCATGGGTGGCATGCGCCTGATAGCGCTGGATCACCGCCTCCGGCGCCTCGTCCAGGCTGGTCCACCAGCCTTCCAGCTCATAGTCCGGTTCGAGCAGCAGCTGGCCATCGCGATCGGCGGTGCGCTCCACCAGGCGCATCACACGCCTGACCTCGACCTCGGTCTGGCCATCGCGGATCGAGACGGTCTGTGTCCACAACGCCTGGCGCTTGCCGGGGCGCAGCTCTTCTTGCCAGCAGTCTTCGGCGACGGCGCACCAGGTGGCGAGATCGGCCTTGGCCGAGTCCCGCGGGTTCCATTTGACGAGGTAGTCGAGCCGCCGGCCCTCGTCGGCAAAGGCCTGCCGCTGCCGTTCGAGAAGGGCCAGATGCGCCTGGCTGTCGAAGCCGCTGTCCTCGCGGACCAGGATCGGTTGCTCGGTCAGGCCCTGGGCGCGTGGCAGCACCCGCTCCAGGAAGGCGTTGCTCTCCTTCATGGTGTGCTGTTTGCCGGGACGCAGCTCCAGGCCCAGGCACCAGCCTTCATTGCCCAGATAGGCGGCGATCGGCGTGTAGCCATCGACCTTCTGGTAGGTCCGCGAGACGCCCTCCTTGTGCGAGTTGCTGTTGTCCATGACGAAGGTGTCGATGTCCAGACAGACATGCGTCTTCTCGGCGGTGATCGGTGCTTCCACCAGCGACAGCAAGGTGGTGGACCAAGTCGCGGTACGTGCCTGCAGATCATTGGCGGCGAGCTTCTCCAGCCGTTGGCGCAGCGTGGCGGAGCTCGGCACCTTCTGCAGGGCCAGCAGGTGCTGGAACGGTTTGTCGCGGCGGAAATTCTCGATGGCGTCATAGTCGCTCATGCCCAGACACAGCAGGCCCAGATAGCTCTTGACCACGTCGCTGGTGCGCATGCCCAGCGTGGTGGGGAAGCGACCGTCGATGCTGTCGACGCCGGCGATCTCAAGGCACTGCCCGATGATGGATAGCCCGGCGTGGCTGGTGAGGGTACGGCGACTGGCGCGAAACGTGACGTTGGGCATGGCACTGTCTGGGTGAATGACGATATTCGCTATATTGCCATGCAGGTCAGTAGGTTAGAAGCGCTGCAGGGGGGGTCAGTCTCACGGATTCAGGATTTTGTTATGTTTCACGGTTACTTGCCGACAGCGTCGTGGAAAATTGCAATTCGCTTTAAAGCGGGAGGCAGCTATGCTTAACATCTGTCCTTCGACCTTGCTGCCCCTGCTACGGAATTTTTGATATGCGCGTTTTTTCCAACCCCGTCGGCTCGGGCTCACTGTGGTTCGACAACCTCGCCACCGCCGATGGCACGCCCGTAGCTTACGACCCGCAGGCGCGGGCCTTCCTGCCCACGCCACCGTTCTGTGCCAATCGCGAGGTGATCGGCTGTAACTGGATCGCTCCCGAGCAGGGCGCATTCTGCCAGTCGTGTGCAATGACCGCACTTGCCCCGGACCCTGAAATACCCGATGCCATTCCCAACTGGGCGCAGACCGAGGCCGCCAAGCGCCGGGTACTCGATAATCTGGGTCGCTGGCACTGGTTCCGGCCCGAGGATCCGGGCGTGCGTCCCCTTTTTCACATGCTCGCCGAAGGACCGACTCCGGTGCCCATGGGGCATGTCGAGGGCGTGGTGACCATCAGCGTGGCCGAGGCGGACCCGGTGCTGCGGACGACCCGTCGACAGGCGCTGAAAGAGCCCTACCGAACCATGATTGGCCATATGCGCCATGAAATAGCGCATATGCTCTGGTGGCGGCTCAGCTTGCGCGGCGATTTTCTCGACGCTTTTCGGGCCATGTTCGGCGACGAGCGTGCGGATTACCCGGCCGCACTCCAGCATCACTACGATGACGGCCCGCCGCCCGACTGGGAGCAACGCTTTTTGACCACCTACGCTTCTGCCCACCCCCACGAGGACTGGGCAGAGACCACGGCGCACCTGCTGCACCTGACCGATATCGCCGACAGCTTCGTTGCGGCGGGTCTGGCGTCGCCCCAGTTGCCGAGCCCCAGCTGGGACCCGTATGCGGAACCCGATGCCGAACGCCTGATCTATGTCGCTGCGTCGCTCGCCGTGGGAATCAACAACGTCAATCGCTCGATGGGGCTATCGGATCTCTATCCATTCGTGCTGTCGGATGTCTCACGCCGCAAGCTCGCCTTCGTGCATGACTGGTTGCGCCGGGGCGCTCAGGGGCGCTGACGCTTTCAGCGCCCGGGGGCTGGCTGTGCCGTGTCCGGTGAGCGCTGGCCCATGCGAAGGGGGAGCCGACGTTTGCCAGCGTGCCGCTGACCAACGGATGGCGCCAGGTCTGTATCGCCCGCTTGCACGCTATCATGCGAGCTGCCCGCACCAGGGCAGCTCGCATTTTTCGTCAGCTCGCCCCTGCAATGGCTACAGGATCGTCGTGTTCACGCAACAATGACGTTTTTGAAATTTTCACCGTCGCTTCCAAGCGCCGACCGGTAGCGAGGCAGGGCTATGCTCTCCGCATAAGACACCGCCTGGAGCGTCGCCATGACCCCCGCCGAACTGCACGATGATGCGATCGTCATCGATGGCCTGATCATCGCCAAATGGAACCGCGACCTGCTCGAGGACATGCGTCGGGGCGGCCTGACCGCGGCCAACTGTACCGTGTCGGTGTGGGAGGGCTTCCAGGCCACGGTCGACAACATCGTCGCGTCCAATGCGCTGATGGCCGAGTGCAGCGAACTGGTGCGCCCGGTACGCACCGCCGCCGACATCACCCGCGCCAAGGAAGAAGGCAAGACCGGCATCATCTACGGCTTCCAGAACGCCCATGCCTTCGAGGACCAGATCGGCTACGTCGAGGTCTTCAAGCAGCTCGGCGTGGGCATCGTGCAGCTGTGCTACAACACCCAGAACCTGGTCGGCACCGGCTGCTACGAACGCGACGGCGGGCTGTCCGGCTTCGGTCGCGAGATCGTCGCCGAGATGAACCGCGTCGGCATCATGTGCGACCTGTCGCATGTCGGCGCCAGGACCTCCGAGGAGGTCATCCTCGAATCGCAAAAGCCGGTCTGCTACTCGCATTGCCTGCCCTCGGGGCTCAAGGAGCATCCGCGCAACAAGTCCGACGCAGAACTCAAGTTCATTGCCGAGCATGGCGGCTTCGTCGGCGTGACCATGTTCACGCCCTTCCTGCGCGCCGGGGTCGACGCCACCATCGACGACTACTGCGAGGCGATCGAGTACGTGATGAACATCGTCGGCGAAGATGCCATCGGCATCGGCACCGACTTCACTCAAGGGCATGACCAGGGGTTCTTCGAGTGGCTGACCCACGACAAGGGCTACGCCCGGCGCCTGACCAACTTCGGCACGATCGTCAACCCGAAAGGCATCCGCACCATCGGTGAATTCCCCAACCTGACCGAGGCGCTGCTCAGGCGCGGGCTTTCCGAGAGTCAGGTGCGCAAGATCATGGGGGAAAACTGGGTGCGTGTCCTGAAGGATGTCTGGGGCGCCTGACAGCGAGCTGCGAGCTACGGGCTACGGGCTACGAGCAAGACTGCTACCGAAGCCCGAAGCCCGAAGCCCGAAGCCCGAAGCCCGAAGCCCGAAGCCCGAAGCCAACAACAATTTAGCGAGTGACTACCGTGACCAAACTGGCCCCCGAACTGCCCATCGACGTGGATTCGGAAACCGGCGTGTGGACCACCGATGCACTGCCGATGCTCTACGTACCGCGTCATTTCTTCATCAACAATCATCTCGCCGTGGAGGAGGCGCTGGGTGCCGAAAAGTACGCCGAGATCCTCTATCACGCCGGCTACAAGAGCGCCTGGCACTGGTGCGAGAAGGAGGCCGAGCTGCACGGCCTGAGCGGCGTCGAGGTCTTCGAGCACTACATGACGCGGCTGTCGCAGCGTGGCTGGGGCCGGTTCATCACCGAACGGATCGACCTGGAGGCGGGTACGGCGCGGGTGCGCCTGGAACACAGCGCCTTCGTCTATCAGCTCGGCAAGGTCGGCAGAAAGGTCGAGTACATGTTCACCGGCTGGTTCGCCGGTGCCATGGATCAGATCCTCAGCGCCCGGGACAGCGAGTTGCGCACCGTCGCCGAGCAGGTGCAAAGCGCCGCCGAGCCGGGCTGCGACGCGGGCATTTTCGACGTTCGACCGCTGACCGGCCAGCCGGGCTGATAAAGGAGGGAGCGCCATGGCATTCGAAGCCCTATTTCAGCCGATCCAGATCGGCAAGACGACCATCCGCAACCGCGTGGTCAGCACCGCCCATGCCGAGGTCTATGCCACCGACGGCGGGATGACCACCGAGCGCTACGTCAAGTATTACGAAGAGAAGGCCAAGGGCGGCTGTGGCCTGTGCATCTGCGGCGGCTCGTCGATCGTCTCCATCGACAGCCCGCAGGCCTGGTGGAGTTCGGTCAACCTGTCCACCGATCGCATCATTCCGCATTTTCAGAATCTTGCCGATGCGGTACACAAGCACGGCGGCAAGATCATGATCCAGATCACCCACATGGGCCGCCGCTCGCGCTGGGATGGCTTCAACTGGTCGACCTTGCTGTCGCCGTCGGGCATCCGCGAGCCGGTCCACCGCTCAACCTGCAAGACCATCGAGGAAGAGGAGATCTGGCGCATCATCAAAGACTTCGCCCAGGCCGCACGCCGCGCCAAGGAGGGCGGTCTGGACGGTGTCGAGCTGTCCGCCGTGCACCAGCATCTGATCGACCAGTTCTGGAGCCCGCGGGTCAACAAGCGGACCGACGAATGGGGCGGCAGCTTCGAGGGGCGCATGCGCTTCGGCATGGAGGTGCTCAAGGCGGTGCGCGCCGAGGTCGGCGACGATTTCGTGGTCGGCATGCGCATTTGCGGCGACGAATTCCACCCGGACGGCCTGACCCACGACGACATGAAGCAGGTCGCCGCCTACTACGACGCCACCGGGATGGTCGATTTCTTCGGCGTGGTCGGCTCGGGCTGCGACACCCACAATACGCTGGCCAACGTGATTCCCAACATGACCTATCCGCCCGAGCCGTTCCTGCACCTGGCGGCGGGGATCAAGGACGTGGTCAGCGTGCCGGTGATTCATGCCCAGAACATCAAGGACCCCAACCAGGCAAGCCGCATCCTCGAGGGCGGTTACGTCGACCTGGTGGGCATGACCCGCGCGCATATCGCCGACCCGCACTTCATCGCCAAGATCAAGCTGGGCCAGGTCGATCAGATCAAGCAGTGCGTGGGCGCCAACTACTGCATCGACCGCCAGTACCAGGGGCTCGACGTGCTGTGCATCCAGAATGCCGCGACCTCGCGCGAGTACCTGGGCGTGCCGCACATCATCGACAAGAGCGAAGGCTCCAGGCGCAAGGTGGTGGTGGTCGGCGGCGGCCCCGGCGGGATGGAGGCGGCCCGCGTCAGCGCCGAGCGCGGCCACGACGTCACGCTGTTCGAAGCGGCCGAGCAGCTCGGCGGGCAGATCACCCTGGCCTCGAAGGCCCCGCAGCGCGACCAGATCGCCGGGATTACCCGCTGGTACCAGCTCGAACTGACGCGCCTCGGCGTCGACCTGCGCCTGGGCACTCGCGCCGACGAGGCGACGCTCAAGGACCTGCGCCCGGAGATCGTGATCCTCGCCACCGGCGGGCAGCCGTTTCTGTCGCAGGTGCCGGAATGGGGCTACGCGGCGTCGCGCGAGGAGAGCCTGGTGGTCAGCACCTGGGACATTCTCAGCGGTGCCGTGGAGCCGGGCAACAACGTACTCATCTACGACACCATCTGCGAGTTCGCCGGCGTGTCGGCGGCCGACTACCTGGCCGACAAGGGGGCCAAGGTCGAGATCGTCACCGATGACATCAAGCCCGGCGCGGCGGTCGGCGGCACCACCTTCCCGACCTATTACCGCAGCCTCTACGAGAAGGAGGTGATCATGACCTCCGACCTGGCGCTGCACAGGGTGTATCGCGAGGGCGGCTCGCTGGTGGCGGTGCTCGAGAACGAGTACACCGGGGCCCAGGAGGAGCGCGTCGTCGACCAGGTCGTCGTCGAGAACGGCGTGCGCCCCGACGAGTCGCTGTACTACGCGCTCAAGGCCGAGTCGCGCAACAAGGGGCAGACCGATCTCGAGGCGCTCTACGCGATTCAGCCGCAGCCGTGCCTGTCCGAGAGCGGCGAAGGGTTTCTGTTGTTCCGCCTGGGCGACTGCACCGCACCGCGCAATACCCATGCGGCGATCTATGACGCCCTGCGGTTATGCAAAGACTTCTGAAGACGCTGCGCGCCAGAGCCGAGCTTCGAGTAGCGAGCGACGAGCCATCAAGCGTCTCGAAGCCCGTGGCTCGAAGCTCGCAGCCCGGAAACCGAGGTGGCTAATATGCTCGATACTCTCCTGCCGATACTGATCTTTGCCGCCCTGGCGCTGGCGGCGATCGGCGCCGTACGCCGCGTTCGCCTGTGGCGTCAGGGGCGGCCTTCGCCGGTGCCGCTCATGCGGGGCCTGGCGGCAATGCCGAGGCGTTACCTGGTCGATCTGCACCATGTCGTCGCGCGCGACAAGGCGATGTCCAACACCCACGTCGCCACCGCCGGCGGCTTCGTGCTGGCCGCCGTGCTGGCCATCGTCGTGCACGGCTTTGGCCTGGAAAGCGCGATCCTGGCCTGGGCATTGCTCGGTGCCACGGTCTGCATGTTCGTCGGCAGCCTGTTCGTCGCCAGGCGGCGCCGCAATCCGCCGCCGCGGCTGTCGAAGGGACCTTGGATGCGTCTGCCCAAGAGCCTGATCGCCTTCTCGCTGGGCGTATTCCTGGTCACCTTGCCCACGGCCGGCATGCTGCCGGAAGACCTCGGCAGTTGGGTGCTGGCGCTGGTGCTTGCCGGCGTGGTGGCCTGGGGGCTGGCCGAGCTGGTTTTCGGCATGGCCTGGGGCGGGCCGATGAAGCACGCCTTCGCCGGCGCGCTTCACCTGGCCTTTCATCGCCGCCCCGAGCGCTTTTCGGACAAACGCGGCGGCGCAGGACGCTCCACCGGGCTCAAGGCGCTGCGCCTGGAAGACCCCGCGGCGAAGCTGGGCGTCGAGACGCCGGCCGACTTCACCTGGAACCAACTGCTGGGTTTCGACGCCTGCGTGCAGTGCGGACGTTGCGAGGCGGCATGCCCGGCGTTCGCCGCCGGGCAGCCGCTCAACCCCAAGAAACTGATTCAGGACATGGTCGTCGGCATGGCCGGTGGCAGCGACGCCCATTACGCAGGTTCGCCGTACCCTTCACCCGACGGCGGGAGCAAGCCGGTGGGTGAGCATGCCGGCACGCCCCACGGGCCGATCGTGGCGCGTGAAGGAACGGCGCTGGTCGATGCCGAGACGCTGTGGTCGTGCACCACCTGCCGCGCCTGCGTCGAGGAGTGTCCGATGATGATCGAGCATGTCGATGCCATCGTCGACATGCGGCGCTTTTTGACCCTCGAGCACGGCAATACCCCCAACAAGGGCGCCGAGGTGCTCGACAACCTGATCGCCACCGACAACCCCGGCGGCTTCGATCCCGGCTCGCGGCTGCATTGGGCGGCGGATCTCGACCTGCCGCTGATGGCCGACAAGCGCGAAGCCGAGGTGCTGTTGTGGCTGGGCGACGGCGTCTTCGACATGCGCAACCAGCGAACGCTGCGCGCGCTGGTATCGGTATTGCGTGCCGCCCGGGTCGATTTCGCCGTGCTTGGCGTTGATGAGCGCGACAGCGGCGACGTGGCGCGTCGGCTGGGCGACGAGGCGACGTTCCAGGCGCTGGCCAGGCGCAACATCGCCACCCTGGCGCAGTATCGTTTCGCACAGATCGTCACCTGCGATCCGCACAGTTTTCATGTGCTCAAGAATGAGTACGGTGAGTTGGGAGGGAACTACGTGGTCTTCCATCACAGCACCTATCTCAACCACCTGCTCGAGAACGGCAAGCTGTCCCTGAAGGCCTGGAGGGGCGGTACCGTCACCTATCACGACCCCTGCTATCTGGGGCGCTACAACGGCGAGTACGAGGCGCCCCGCGAGGTACTCAAGGCACTCGGTATCGAGGTCAAGGAAATGGCCCGCTCCGGCTATCGCTCGCGCTGCTGCGGCGGCGGCGGCGGGGCGCCGATCACCGACATTCCCGGCAAGCAGCGGATTCCCGACATGCGCATGAACGACGTGCGCGAGACCGGCGCCGAATTGGTCGCCGTGGGGTGCCCGCAATGCACGGCGATGCTCGAAGGGGTAGTGGCGCCTGACAGCACGTCGCCAGGCGCTCCAACGAAAGCCGAGATCAAGGATATCGCCGAGCTGGTGGCCGATGCGTTGGTCGAGAACGCCGCGCCAGGCGAATCCTCCGACAAGACCCGCCGCAATGCCGAGGAGGTGGCGCCATGAGCGAGCTTGTCCGTCGCGATCCGCGCAAGGAGTGGATCGCCCGCAACCGCCTGCATCCCGAGCATCTCGCGGTGCTTGCGGAGATGAACGGCGACGTCTCGCCCAGCGAATGGATGGGTCCCAACGGGCTGACGCGGCGCGATCCGCATGCCGTGGGGTTCATCGGTCCCAATGGTCTCAAGCGCATCGATCGCAGCGGCGCGCAGCAGGCCGCCAGCCAATCCGCACGCCGCCAGGCTCAGCCCGGGGACGCGCGTCGCCGCGTCGACATCGAATCCCCCGCCTTCCTGGTCGCCGTGGTGCCCGACATGCCCGGCGGCCGTCTCTCCGCGCACGATCGTGACCTGCTGGGGCTGGCGAGGCAACTGGCCGATGCTGACCCGGACGCGCCCGGGGCGGTGCTGGCCATCGTCTTCGGAGAACGTCAGCAAGGCGAGGGCAGCGGCGAGCTTAAAGCGCAAGGCGAGGGCAACGGCGCGCATGAAACCTCCGTCTTTGGCGAGGCCGGTGTCGACCGCCTGTTGCGGTTGCCGATAGACAGCCGCGCCGGGTATCTGCCCGAAGCGCGCATTGCTGCGCTGCAGGCAGTCGAGCGCGAACTGGCGCCCCGCTACTGGCTGCTGCCCGATTCACCGCTCGGCGGGGGCGATCTGGGCCGGCGGCTGGCCGTGCGGCTGGGTGAGCGCCCGGCGGCGCAGGTCTGGCAGGTCGAGGCGGATACCGCCGGCGAAACTGGATGGCGCTGCACGGCGCGTGGTGCCGCGGG
Source organism: Halomonas zincidurans B6 (assembly GCF_000731955.1). NCBI lineage: Bacteria > Pseudomonadati > Pseudomonadota > Gammaproteobacteria > Oceanospirillales > Halomonadaceae > Modicisalibacter > Modicisalibacter zincidurans. Next base: position 3,444,713 of record NZ_JNCK01000001.1, read on the forward strand.
CAACAGCGATATCCTGCGCGCGCTGCCTCGCGTGGTGCTGGCGCTGGCCGAGTGCGCCGAACCGGTCAGCGAGACGCGCCATGCCGCTCAGCCGGTCGCGCTCGCTCAGGCACTGCCCGAGGTACTGGCACGCCTCGAGGATCTGGGCGAGGTCGCCGTCGATCCGGCCAGCGTGGCGTTGGCCGAGGCGGAATTCATCCTGTCCGCCGGTAATGGCGTCAAGGACTGGGATGGCTACCATCACGCCGCGCGGGTGCTCGGCGCGACCGAGGGGGCGTCGCGGGTTGCGGTCGATGACGGGTTCATGGCGAGGGACCGGCAGGTCGGCGCGACCGGCACCTGGGTTTCCGCGCGAGTCTACGTGGCGGTGGGCATCTCGGGCGCCATTCAGCATCTGCAGGGCATCCAGAGCTGCGACAAGGTCGTTGCCATCAACCTCAACCCAGGCTGCGACATGGTCAAGCGCGCCGATCTCTCCGTGATCGGCGATGCCGGCGAGATTCTCGCCGCGCTGGTAGCCCGCGTCGAGCGCTATCGTGAACAGCAGCGGGAGCAACAGCAGGAGAATCGCGATGCCGCGTAATCCCACGTCGTCGAATCACGCCATGCTCGATGTCGCCGTGCTGGTGTCGGTCGGCCGTCACCCGCTGACGGCGCGTACGCGGCGTGCCGACCAGGATGCCCGCGCAGTGGAAATGGCGCTGTCATTGAGTGACGCCGCCGTTCGCCTGATCCATGCCGGCGGCAATGACGCCGACCACCAGGAGGCCCTGCGCGGCTATCTCGGCATGGGGCTTGGCGGGCTCGACCTGATCAAGCAGGCCCCGAATGCCGATGTCGTCCCGGCATTGGCCGAGGCGCTGCGAGACACGCCCCTGCAGCTGGTGCTGACGGGCACGCGAGCCGAGACCGGAGAGAGCTCGGGGCTGGTGCCGTATCTTCTGGCCGAGGCGCTGGGGTGGCCGGTGATCAGTGGGCTTGCCGCGGTGGAAAGCGTCGACCAGGGCATGGCGACGGTGCTGCAAGCACTGCCACGTGGCAAGCGTCGTCGCCTGAGCGTGCGGCTGCCGGCCATCGCGACGGTGGATGCCAGCGCGCCCGCCGCGCGCCAGAGTGCCTTCGGTCCGGCACGCCGCGGTGAGCTCGCCACTCGCGCCTGCGCCGACGTGCCCGATGAGCTGCAAGCCCAGTGGCACGTGCAGCCGGCGCGTAAACGACCCAAGCGGCTCAAGATCGTCAAGGCGACCTCGGCCCGTGACCGTTTCAAGGCGGCAGCGGCCAAGGCGGACAGCGGCAGCGGCCAGTTGCTCAGCGATGTATCGCCGAAGCAGGGCGCCGAGGCGATATTCGCACTGCTCAAGGACGAGGGCGTGCTGCGCTGACAGCCGCCCGGCGACTACAGCAGGCAGAGCGCGATCTCGAGTGCCATGGCGGCGGTTGGCTCGGAAACGAGGAGTCCCGCTCGCTGAGTTGAGTATAGCGGGTAGTTCTTCGGACGACTGCCGAGGCCGTTTTGTACGCGCCGGCCGTGCGAGGCCCGGTTATTACGCGCTCGATTGGGCGTCGGCCTGCTGCTGGCTCAGGTGCTCCATGAAGCGCCGGCGCCATTCAAACAGGCTGTTGCGCCGGAGCATGCCGATCATCTGCTGGTAGCGCTCGCGGCGCTCGTCCAGCGGCATGTTCAGCGCCTGTTCGATGGCGCTGGCGATGGCGTGCACATCGTAGGGGTTGACCAGCAGCGCGCCACTCAATTCGTGGGCGGCGCCGGCCAGCTCGCTGAGTACCAGCACGCCGGGGTCGTCGGGGTCCTGGGCGGCGACGAATTCCTTGCAGACCAGGTTCATGCCGTCGCGCAGCGGGGTCACCAGGCCGACCCGGGCGGAGCGGAACAGGCCGATCAGCGCTTCGCGGGGATAGGTCTTGTTGAGGTAATGCACCGGTACCCAGTCGAGATCGGCGTAGGTGCCGTTGATGTGCCCGGCCATTTCCTCGAGCTGGCGGCGCAACTCGTCGTACTCGGGAATCGCGCTGCGCGAAGGGCTGGCGATCTGCATGAACATCGTCCGCTGGCGGCGATGCTTGAAGTGGGTGAGCAGCGCCTCGAAGGCATTGAAGCGCTGCACCAGGCCCTTGGAGTAGTCGAGCCGGTCGGCGCCGATGATCAGATCGCGCTCGCCGAGATCCTGCTTGAGCTGGCGGGCCTGCTCGTTGGCGCAGGAACGTTCGGCCTCGCCGGCCAGCTCGTCGACGTCGATGCCCACCGGATAGACGCCGGTGCGCACCTGCTTGCCGTTGCATTCGATGGTGTCGCCGAAGACCACGGCGTCGAAGGTCTCGATCACCGCCTGACGGAAGGCGTGCAGGTCGTTGTCGGTCTGGAAGCCGAGCAGGTTGTAATGCAGCAGGTCGTCGAGCAGCTCGCGATAGCCGGGCAGCGCGCGCAGCAGGTCGTAGCTGGGAAACGGGATGTGCAGGAAGAAGCCGATCGGGTCGCTGACGCCTTGCCCGCGCAACGCCTTGCCCAGCGGCAGCAGATGATAGTCGTGGACCCAGATCAGCTCGCCGCCCTCGAGCAACGTGCTCAGCGAGCTGGCGAAACGCTCGTTGACGCGCTGGTAGGCCTTGGCGTAATTCAGCCGGAAGTCCATGGCGCCGAGATTGAAGTGGAACACCGGCCAGACGACTTCGTTGGAGAAGCCGAGGTAATAGTCGTCGTAGTCCTCCTTGGACAGCGGCAGGGTGGCATAGGTGATGTTGTCGTGCTGCACGGTGGTGGGCCGGCTGGTCGACGACTGGCTGACCTTGCCGCCCCAGCCGAACCACAGCCCGCCGTATTCGTTGAGGGCGCCGGTGATCGCCACGGCCAGACCACCGGCCTGGGGCTTGCCGGATTCGGGGATGGATACGCGGTTGGAAATGACGACGAGACGGGTCATACGGCCTCCTCCCAGCTACGACTGAGGTGTAATGCCGAGTTGATCAACCCGACCATGCTGTAGGTCTGCGGGAAGTTGCCCCACAGTTCGTGATTGGCGGTGTCCAGGTCCTCGGAGAGCAGCCCTTGAGGGTTGCGGCAGGCGAGCATGTTCTCGAACAGGCGCCGCGCTTCGTCCTGGCGGCCGATCGCCCAGAGCGCGTCGATGTACCAGAAGGTGCAGATGTTGAAGGCGTTCTCGGGGCGGCCGAAGTCGTCGGCGGCGGCATAGCGGAACAGGTGATCACCGCGGCGCAGTTCGGCCTCGATGGCGCGGACCGTGGAGGCGAAGCGCGGGTCGTCGGCGCGGAGGAAGTCGAGTTCGTGCATCAGCAGCAGGCTGGCGTCCATGGTGTCGCCACCGAAGCTCTCGGTGAAGGCCTGGCGCGACTCGCTCCAGGCCTCGTGGCAGATGACCTCGTGCATGCGGTCGGCCTGCTGGCGCCAGCGGGTCGAGTCCTCGCGCAGTTCGAGCTGGCCGGCGATGCGCGCCAGCCGGTCGCAGGCCGCCCAGCACATGATCGACGAGTAGGTGTGCACGCGGGCGCGGCCGCGATATTCCCAGATGCCGGCGTCGGGCTTGTCGAACAGCCGTGCGGCCTGTTCGCCGAGCAGCGTGAGGCGGCGGAACAGCGCCTCGTCGCCGGGGCGTGCCAGGCGCTCGTCGAAGAACGCCTGGTTGGCCGCCAGCACCACGGCGCCGTAGACGTCGTGCTGGACCTGGCCGTAAGCGGCGTTGCCGGTGCGTACCGGACCCATGCCGCGGTAGCCGGCGAGCCCGGGGACGTCGTACTCCTCGAGCCGCGCTTCACCGCCGATGCCGTAGAGCGGTTGCAGTTCGTGCTCGGCGGCGCCGACCACCAGGTTGATGATGTAGTTGAGGTAATTCTCCATGGTGGCGGTGGCGCCCAGCCGGTTGAGCGCGTGGACCACGAAGTAGGCGTCGCGCAGCCAGCAGTAGCGGTAGTCCCAGTTGCGCTGGCTGTCGGCGGCCTCGGGCACCGAGGTGGTCATCGCGGCGATCACTGCGCCGGTATCCTCGAAGGTGCTCAGCTTGAGGGTGGTCGCCGCGCGGATCACCGCATTCTGCCAGTCGAAGGGAATCGCCAGTCCGCGGACCCATTCCTGCCAGTAGGTGGCGGTCTCGCTATGGAACCGCTGGCACATGGTGGTCACCGATTCGGTGACGCTTTCGTCGGGGCCGAGCAGGAAGTTGAGCTCGCCGTCGAGCACGATCGGCGATTCCTGCAGGACGTAGGTGATCGAGGCGTCGGTGGTCAGGCGGGTGACCCGGTTGCGGCCGATATAGCGAATATGATGGCTGCCGTGCGTGGTATGCGGCGTATGGGCGCCGTATTCGCTGGTCGGGCGCAGCTTGACGCGGATCACCGGGGTGCCTTCGAGGTGCTCGACGCGGCGTACCAGCGCCACTGGACGAAAGGCCCGGCCGAACTGGCGAAAGCGCGGGCAGAAGTCGTTGATGCGGATGCGCCCGCCGTACTTGTCGGTGAGTTCGGTGCACAGGATCGCGGTATTGCGCTGATAGTATTGCCGGGTATCGGCCAGGTCCTGCAGCTCGATCGAAAAGTAGCCGCGATCCTGGGTGTCCATCAGCCGCGAGAAAAACGGGTCGGCGTCGAAGCGTGGCAGGCAGCACCAGACGATGCGGGCCCGGGAATCGATCAGTGCGCCGATCTGGCAGTTGCCGATCAGGCCGAGTTCGAGGGTGTTTTGTTCCGTATCCTGGGACGGGGTCAAGGGTCTTGCGTTGTCAGGCTTTCCAGCCATGTCAGTACCTCCTGTACTGATTCAAGGTAGCAGGTTGCGACAGTCTCATCCCGGCTGCCGACGCGCACGGAATGCCCGCCACGCGCGTTGACGATGCGAAAGGCGTCCTCGTCGGTGACGTCGTCGCCAATGAACACCGGCGTGCGACCCCGGAAGGCCGGTGCTTCGTCGAGTAGCCGGGCAACGGAAGTGCCTTTGTGGTAGCCGCTGGGGCGCAATTCAAGCACGCATTTGCCGGGCACCAGCTCGAAGGTTTCGCCCAGCGCCCGATGCTGGGCTTCGAAGAATGCGCGGCACGCCTCGGCGAGTTCCGGGGCGCCGCGGTAGTGCAGGGTCAGCGAGACGCTCTTGTCCTCGTAGTACAGGCCGGGACGGGCCTCGACGAAGGCCGCCAGGGCATCGCGGCAGGAGGCCAACTGGGCGGGCTGGTCGACCGCCGTGTGGCGCGTGCCGTCGGCGTCGCGCCATTCCAGCCCGTGGATGCCCGCCATCGGCAGGGAAATCGGCGCGAGCAAGTCTTCGAGCTGGTCCAGCGAGCGCCCGCTGATCACCGCCACGGCGCCGTCGAAGGTCTTTTCGAGATTGCCGAGCAGCGTCTTCAGACGCGGCGATACGCGGACATCGTCGGGATGGGCGGCAAGCGATACCAGGGTACCGTCGAAGTCGAGAAACAGCGCCCAGTCGCGGCGCGGCAACGGCAGTTGCGAAGAAGAAAGATACATCGAGGTGGACATGGGGCTGCGCGAACTCGTCTTTGTCAATGGTCGGGTTCATCGGCGTACCTGCTTGGAGAGCCTCAAGCCGGCGCCAGGTGAGCCCCGCTCATGATAGACAAATCAGGGCGTCGGTTGGCAACGCCGGCTACACGCCGGTGTTGCCCGGGCGCGCCCTGTCTCGCAGGCAGCGGGTGGAAGGGGGTAGTGCGGCTCAGTGCTCGGCCTGTTCGAAGCGCTCGGCGGCGCGCAGCGCCTCGTCCTGAGTGGCATGTTCGGAGACGACGTTCTCGTTGTCGGGCTGGCTTTCGTCGATGACCACCCAGGCAGTGATCGTTTCTTTCAGGTCGCTGCTGTCGAAGACCGGTTCGATACGGGCTTGTTTCTGCATCTGTTTATCCTCCGTGATGAAGTCGCCGTGATGGCTTAAAAGCCTTCCCGAGTCAGCTCGCCGGACGGCGGGCGATTGAGTTCGGTACAAGGGCAGTCCGGGTGGACGCAGGGTAGCCCTTCCGGATGACCGGCGGCGCAGCCGGTGCAACAGAACGCCTGGCCCTCGCTGAGCGCGGCATTGTCGCTGGTGACCTCGTTTTCGCAGCCCGTGCAGGCGCAGGTTCCCAATTCGGCCATCGCGTCTCTCCTTGGCGTCGGTCGTGAATGGCCCTGTCAGCGTAGACACGCCGTCGAGCCGCTTGCCAGCCCGGGCTCCTCAGTCGTCGTCCACGGCGGCGGTCTGGAAGGCGCGCTTGTCGTCGGGCAGCCGCACGGTATCGCCCAGCGACAGCTCGTCCAGCGCGTTCATCCGCTCGCCGCTGGCGGCATCGATCAGCGCGACCACGTCGCCGATGCTGGTCGCGTCGCGATAGGCCTCGACGCGAATGCGCACGCTGGCGCCCTTGTAGCGGGCGGTGACGATGCTGCCGGGATGGGGCTCGCCATACTCGTTGGGGTCCTTGGCGTAATGCGAGGCAACGCTGCCGGAGCCGGGATTGTCCCAGTCGACGTGCTTGTGCATGGCGTTCTCCTGTCGATGAGTGTCTCTGTCAGGATAGCGCGCCCCGGCGAAGACGAAAAAGCCTACCCCGTCCCGCTCATGGCGTCAGTTGTCGACTCGAACAACCTGCAGGGGTTTACACGCTGTCCATGCACCACCGTATACCGAACGGTCGATCCGACACCTCGGCGGGCGGCGGTGCAAGAGGGGCTTCCAGACCTTTCTACAGGGCTCCCAGCTCCGTCCGCACGAAATCCCGAAACACCCGCACGCGCGCCGGCGCCGCGCGTCCGCTGAGACTGATCGCATAGAGTTTTCCCTCCGAGACACTCCACTCTGGAAGTACCCGCGATAGAGCCCCTGAAGCCACTGCCTTCGCGGCGACCAGATCTGGAATGGGGCCAATCCCGCCCCCGGCCAGTGTCAGGCGCAGCACGCTGGCATAGTCGCTGGTCCGAATGACCGGGCGGGCGATGACTTCGTTGGAGCGTCCCCGCCGGTCGGTCAGCCGGAGTTGCGCGGCCCCCGCGAATTCTCGCGAGACCACCCAGTCGTGCGCGGCGAGCGCCGATGGCGCATCGGGAGTGCTTCCGTGAGCCGCGAGGTAAGCCGGCGCGGCATACAGACCGATGCGGAACTGCGCCACCGCCGAGGCCCTGTACCCCATGTCCGGCAAATCGCCCACACTGGCGCGTAGCGCGATATCCACTCGATTGACGGCGAGATCGAGTGGCGCGTCGGTCACCAAGAGTTCGACCGTGATCTGCCGATGTCGGGCGCGAAACCGCACCACAAGCTCGGGCAAGACATCCATCCCGAGATCCACGGGAGCAGTCACCCGCAGGTGCCCGCGCGGCATTTCCTGCGATTGCCGTGCGCCTTCCACCGCATCGTCCAGCCACGTCAAGGCTTCTCTGGCCTTGGCATGGAAAGCCATGCCTTCCTCGGTTGGCGAGACCGCCCGCGGGGTGCGCGCCAATAGTGTGACCCCCAGACGCCGCTCCAGGCGCGAGAGCCGCCGACTGATACTGCCCTTGGTCTCTCGGAGGTGACGGGCCGCGGCCGACACGGTGCCAAATTCCGCGACCGCGCAGAAGGCGCGTAGATCTTCAAGGGCGCCCCCGATAGTTTCCGATTCGTCAACCATGAGTTCCAATCTTGTTGTCTTACACAGAGCGGGAAACTACCGCATTCTGCATCCCTGTTCCAACACGACGTGACCGAACCTTACTGATCGAGGAGCTACACGATGACGACTACGATGCTGAACCGCTCTACGCCCGCCACAGGCACACTGGACAAGCTCAGCATGCTGGCTTATCCACTGATACGGGTGACGACGGGGCTGCTGCTCATGCCTCACGGCGCGCAGAAGCTCTTTGGCTGGTTCGGCGGCTACGGCCTCTCCGGCACCGGCGCCTACTTCGGGGACACGCTGGGCATGCAGCCCGGCATTCTGTTCGCGCTGATCGCCGGGCTGATCGAGTTTTTCGGCGGGTTTGCGCTGGTGCTGGGCCTACTGACACGACCAGTGGCTGCGGTGGTCGCCGTCTTCTTGGCGGTTGCGCTGAGCGTCCATGTCCCCAACGGCTTCTTCTGGACCGATGGCGGTATCGAATATCCACTCATGTGGCTCCTCCTCGCAGTGGCGATCGTACTGCGCGGGGGCGGTGAATACTCGCTAGACCGGCGCCTTGGCCTGCGCTTCTAAGCGACCTTAAGAACGTTTCGGAGGATGCTATCCATGACGACGCAAGCTCTACCCACGCTGTTCGTTCCGCACGGGGCCGGCCCCTGTTTTTTCATGACCTGGGAGCCTGCCGATGCCTGGTCGCGCATGGCAGATTGGCTGCGCGCCGTGCCCGAACGGATCGGCACTCGGCCCAAGGCGGTGCTAGTGGTATCGGGGCACTGGGAGGCGCCGGTCTTTACGGTGAATGCGCAGCGCGCGCCGCCGCTCTTGTACGACTACAGCGGCTTTCCGCCGCACACCTATGAGTTGACGTATCCGGTGCCCGGATCGCCTGCGCTCGCCGAGCGGGTGCAGGCACTGCTCGGCGGTGCCGGCTTTACCAGCGAGGCAGAGTCTGCCCGGGGGCTGGACCATGGGGTGTTCATTCCCATGAAAGTGATCTATCCGGCGGCGGACGTGCCCATCGTGCAGCTCTCGCTCAGGCAGGGACTGGATCCTGCGGAGCATCTGGCCATGGGGCGGGCACTCGCCCCGCTGCGCCGTGAGGGCGTGCTCATCGTCGGTAGCGGCATGAGCTATCACAACATGCGCCGCTTTCGCTTCGACGACTCGACGCTGGATCCGGATTCGGTGCGCTTCGATGAATGGCTGGCCGAGACGGTGGCCTTGCCGGCGCCGGCGCGCGAGCAGCGGTTGAGCGATTGGGCGGCGGCCCCCGGTGGTCGTGCTGCGCATCCGCGCGAGGAGCACTTGCTGCCCCTGCATGTGGTGGCGGGTGCCGCCGGCGTTGATGCCGGCCAGCACGTGTTGCAGGACCGGGTGCTCGGCAGCCTCCAGTCAGCCTTCATGTTCGGCGGCTAACGGCGGTATTCGGCTGTCGCCACCGCGAGATCAGGACGGGCCTGGGGGCGCTCGAGCGCTTACTTCTTGCTGGCGCGCTTGCGCTCGTTCTCGGTGAGATGCTTCTTGCGCAGGCGAATATGGTTGGGGGTGATCTCGACCAGCTCGTCGTCGTCGAGGAATTCGATCGCCTGTTCGAGGCTGAAGCGGATCGGCGGGGTCAGCACGATGTTCTCGTCGTTGCCCGAGGCGCGCATGTTGTCGAGCTTCTTGCCCTTGGTCGGGTTGACCACCATGTCGCTGGCGCGGTTGTTGATGCCCACCAGCATACCTTCGTAGACCTCGGTGCCATGGTCGATGATCAGCTTGCCGCGCTCCTGCAGGGTGTAGAGCGCATAGGCCAGCGCCTTGCCGGGGACCATCGACACCAGCACGCCGTTGCGACGCTCGATGGAGGCGTCCGGCTTGAGCGGGCCGTAATGATCGAAGCGGCTGGTGAGGATGCCGGTGCCGGAGGTCAGGGTCAGGAACTGGCCGCGGAAACCGATCAGCCCGCGCGCGGGGATGATGAAGTCCAGGCGCACGCGGCCCTTGCCGTCGGGGTTCATGTTGGTCAGCTCGCCCTTGCGATAGCCGAGTTCCTCCATCACCGCGCCCTGGTGCTGCTCCTCGCAGTCGATGATCACCTCTTCGTACGGCTCCTGCCTGACGCCGTCGATCTCCTTGATGATCACCTCGGGGCGACCCACGGCCAGCTCGAAGCCTTCGCGGCGCATGCTCTCGATGAGTACCGAAAGGTGCAGCTCGCCGCGCCCGGAGACCTTGAACTTCTCGGGCGATTCGCCCTGCTCGACGCGCAGCGCGACGTTGTGGATCAGCTCCTGCTCGAGGCGATCCTTGATGTTGCGGCTGGTGACGAACTTGCCGTCCTTGCCGGCGAACGGCGAGTCGTTGACCTGGAAGGTCATCGACACGGTGGGTTCGTCCACGGTCAGCGCCGGCAGCGCCTCGACGGCAGCCGGGTCGCACAGCGTGTCGGAGATCGCCAGGTCCTCGATGCCGGTGATGCAGATGATGTCGCCGGCTTCGGCCTGCTCGGTCTGCACCCGCTCGAGGCCCATGTGGGTCATCACCTGGCCGATCTTGCCCTTGCGGGTCGCGCCTTCCTTGGTGATCACGCTGACCTGCTGGTTGGGCTTGACGCTGCCGCGCTTGATGCGGCCCAGCCCGATGACGCCGACGTAGCTGGAGTAGTCGAGCGCCGAGATCTGCATCTGGAAGGGGCCATCGAGTTCGACCTTGGGCGGCTCGACGATGTCGACGATGGACTGGAACATCGGCGCCATGTCGTCGGCCAGCTGGTCCGGCTCGGGACCGGCGATGCCGTTGAGCGCCGAGCAGTAGATGATCGGGAAGTCGAGCTGCTCGTCGGAGGCGCCGAGATTGTCGAACAGGTCGAAGATCTGGTCGATGACCCAGTCGGGGCGCGCGCCGGGGCGGTCGATCTTGTTGACTACGACGATCGGCTTCAAGCCCTGGTCGAAGGCCTTCTGGGTGACGAAGCGGGTCTGCGGCATGGGGCCGTCGACGGCGTCGACCAGCAGCAGCACGGAGTCGACCATCGACATCACGCGCTCGACCTCGCCGCCGAAGTCGGCGTGCCCGGGGGTGTCGACGATGTTGATGTGATAGACCTGCTCGTCGGGGGCCTGCCAGCGGATCGCCGTGTTCTTGGCCAGGATGGTGATGCCGCGTTCCTTTTCCTGGTCGTTGGAGTCCATGATCCGCTCCTGGCCCTCGGCTTTACGATCCAGGGTGCCGGACTGGCTCAGAAGCTTGTCGACCAGGGTGGTTTTGCCGTGGTCGACGTGAGCGATGATGGCTATGTTGCGAAGTTTCTCGATCACGACGGGATCCTGCAGGGAAATAAGGGCCGCATTATAGGGTCAGGCCGTTTCCACTGCTACCTTCGTGAGCCGTGCTTCGCCGCTGGCGGGGCTTACAGCTGACCCAGCAGATGATCGAACAGGCGTCCCGGGCTCCCGGCGAGATGCTGGTTGACGGCGATCCGCGGCAGCGCCAGGGGGTTGTCGTGACGGCCCAGCCAGCCGCCCTGACCGGCCAGGGCCAGCGAGACCCCGCAGCGATTGACCAGTTGCTGGACGCGCGGCGAGGGCTGGCTGTCCGGGTAGGCGAAGGCCGCCAGCGGCTCGCGGCACAGCCGGGCCAGTGCCTGGCGCGAGTGGCGCACCTGCCAGCGTATGGCGTCGTCGTCCTGGGTTTCGAGGGCACGCATGCCGACGCCGCGGGCGCCGAAGCGGATCAACCCGTCCCTTTCGAGCCGCCGAACGCTGAACGCATCGAGCCCTTGGCGAGGCTGGCCGAGCTCGCCGTGCAGGGCGTCGCCGATGGCCTCGAGGGTGCATGGATCATGCTGGGCGAGTTCCAGCAGGTAGCCCAGCAGGGCCCGGCTGTAGGCCGTGTCGGGGTGTTTGGGGGGCATGGGCGGCAACGGCAGCCCGGCATCGCCCAGCGCATCGCGAATCCGTGTCGGATGCTGGCGTTGCCACAGGCCTTCGCCGAGGGTCTCGCGCCAGGCGCCGTGCGGCCGGTGCAGCCAGCCGGTATTGATGAAGATGCTGGCGGGGATCGCGTAATGCTCGAGCAGCGGCGCGGCGACGTCGAGGGTGTCGCGCCAGCCGCCGTCGAAAGTCAGGCTGATGCACGCCTGAGGGTCGTGGTGGGGCTTGAGGGCGGTATCCAGGCAGACCAGTCGCGACAGCTCGCTGAGCGTCAGCAGCAGCCGCTCGAAGCGCTCGGGGCCGAGGCACCAGGGGGCGCGATGCGGCAGGCGGGCTTCGCCCTCGCCGGGCAATACCCGCGGCAGGGCGATGAGTGCGCTACGTCCCCATAGCGGCTCGCTCAGGCTGCGCCGCCAGTGGCCGCGCAGTCGGTACGCCAGATCCTGAGCCAGGGACAGCGCCAGCCCGGTCATCGTCCGGCTCCAACCGCTAACGCGCTACGACCAAGCATGCTGCTTTACTCCTTGTGCCCCACCGGCACAGCACATACCAGTAACCGACATTTTACCGCCAACCACACGCCAGTACTAACTCACCGATCGTCGGCACTCCTCGGGCCGGCATTGCAGCACCCGGGCATGGCAGGCTTGCAGGCGGCCCAGCAGGTCGCGCTCGGCTCGGCCTTCGAGTTCAGGGTCGAAGCCGCCGAGACGTTCGAACCAGACCCGCTGTACGGCGAATACCTGGGTATGGAGTCGGGCCCGGCCGATGCGCGAGAGCCAGGCGGAGACGGACCGGCGCTCGGCGACCAGAACCAGCGCGTCCCAGGCCTGGAGACGCAGCGCCTGGTCGATCTCGTGCAGCCAGGTGTCCGAGAGCTCGCTGGGCGACTCGATGAACACCAGTACGTCGCCATGACTGCAATTGGCGGCGGCATTGAGCCGCGCGCCGCGGGCCATGCCCGACAACGTCAAGGTCCGGGCACCGTAACGCTCCGCCAGCTTGCCCAGGGAGAGACGCGGGCGGTCGACGATGAACCAGCGTTCGACCTCACCATCGAGCCGCTCGGCCAGCTTTTCCAAGGCGGCCAGGCAGCGTTCTGCGCGGCTGTAGCCTCGTCGAAAATCAATGACCACACTGTATGTATTCATGAGCCTGGTGACCTGGAATCCGAAGGGCCCGGTTACCGTGACGCTTGCATAGGCCGTCCGGTGCCACGATGTGCAACGCATTATTGCCAATTCATCGCAATTGCCAATGTCTCGCAGGTCTCTATTCTCTCCCCTTGTCTACTGCGATAGTTATGTAAAGAAGAGTAGCTCTGAGTTTCCAGACGTTTCAATTGGCCGGCTGGCTGATTTTGTGAGCTCTCATGGTTGGTTTTCATCGAGTGCGCAAGGTTGAGGCGCTTAACCCGGCGGCGCGTTTCTGATAACTGGCGGGCGGATCAGTCTGTGCGTCGCCGCTGTGAACCGGAATGGTGCATGAAAGGAGGTTTGCGCTCAATCATGGTGCATTGGCGGAAGCCCTGCACCGCCATGATGCGACATCGGCCATTCGGGGCGCCCTCAAAGGCCTTCGTCCGGGGGCGCTTTCTTCACTATATTCATTGGTCTGGCCAGGATTCGCGATTGTTGTTGCGCCATTTTGGCACGGCTTCTGCATTCGTTTTTGTCAGAAATGGCATGCATGGGCAATCCGCGCCCCGACGTGCTAAAACGACGCTGGACACGCAAGCCAATGGCTCATCTATGGAGGACACCATGTCTGAGAAGACTCTAGCCCTGATCGAAGAACACGACGTCAAGTGGGTCGACCTGCGCTTTACCGACACCAAGGGCAAGGAGCAACACGTCACGATTCCGGCCAGTGCGGTCGATGATGAGTTCTTCGAGGACGGTCAGATGTTCGACGGCTCTTCCATCGAAGGCTGGAAGGGCATCAATGAATCCGACATGATCCTGCGCCCCGAAGACGGCACCGGCTTCCTCGATCCGTTCACCGAAGACGCGACCCTGGTGCTGCGTTGCGACATCATCGAACCGTCGACCATGCAGGGTTACGAGCGCGATCCGCGCTCCATCGCCAAGCGCGCGGAAGCCTATCTGGGCTCCACCGGCCTGGGCGATACCGCCTTCTTCGGCCCCGAGCCGGAATTCTTCATCTTCGACGAGGTGCACTGGAAGGCCGACATCGAAGGCGCCATGTACAAGATCACGTCCGAGGAGGGCGCCTGGTCGACCGATCGCAAGATCGAAGGCGGCAACCTGGCGCACCGTCCGCGGGTCAAGGGCGGCTACTTCCCGGTCCCGCCGGTGGATAGCTTCCACGACATACGCAGCGCGATGTGCAACACCCTCGAGGCGATCGGCCAGAGCGTCGAAGTGCATCACCACGAAGTGGCCAACGCCGGCCAGAACGAGATCGGCGTCAAGTTCAACACCCTGGTCAAGAAGGCCGACGAGGTCCAGGAACTCAAGTACGTGGTCCATAACGTGGCCCATGCCTATGGCAAGACCGCGACCTTCATGCCCAAGCCGCTGGTCGGCGACAACGGCTCCGGCATGCATGTTCACTCCTCCTTCTGGAAGAATGGCGAGAACCAGTTCGCCGGCGACGAATACGCCGGGCTCTCCGAGACGGCGCTGTACTACATCGGCGGCATCATCAAGCATGCGCGGGCGCTGAACGCCTTCACCAACGCTTCGACCAACTCCTACAAGCGGTTGGTGCCGGGCTTCGAGGCGCCGGTCATGCTCGCCTACAGTGCGCGCAACCGCAGTGCATCGATCCGCATTCCGTACACCGCCAGCCCCAAGGGCAAGCGCGTCGAGTGCCGCTTTCCCGACCCTACCGCCAACCCGTACCTGGCGTTCGCGGCGATGCTGATGGCCGGCATCGACGGGGTGAAAAACAAGATCCATCCTGGCGACGCGATGGACAAGAACCTGTACGACCTGCCGCCGGAAGAGGGCAAGTCGGTGCCGACCGTGGCCAGCAGCCTGGAGCAGGCGCTGGAAGCGCTCGACAAGGACCGCGCGTTCCTGACCGAGGGCGGGGTGTTCACCGACGACACGATCGATGCCTACATCGCGCTCAAGGGCGAGGACGTCGAGCGCCTGCGCATGACCACCCACCCGGTGGAGTTCGATCTCTACTACAGCTGCTGAGCGGCCGAGCGACACCGATCGCCGGATCATCGAGGCCCGCCTTTCTGGCGGGCCTTTTTGCATTACACTGGCGGATATCGCCAATCGCGCAAGTGGTGGCGACGCGGCGCTAGGCAAAGGAGTGAAGGGGCATGATCAAGCGCGTTTTCACGGTTGTGCTGCCGTGCGCCATTGCGCTGGGAATAGAGGGAATAGGGGGAATAGAGAGTGCCGAGGCGGCCAGCGTCTACCGTACGACCGATGCGCAAGGCAACGTGGTATTTACCGACAAGTCGGTCGACAACGCCGAACGGGTCGATCTCGAGCCGTTGACCGTGGTGCCCGCCGTGGGAGTCGATGTCGCGCCGCCGCCCACGCAGCGTGCCGAGCCGGCTGCCTCGCGCGCCGGGCAGCCGTTCATGCCCTATTCCACCTTCCGTATCGCCGCGCCCGAGGATGGGCAGACCCTGCCCACCGGCGCCGCCGGGAACGTTCAGGTACGACTGACCATCGAGCCGACGCTGCGCGAGGATAACCAGGTACGCTTGCTGGTCGATGGCGTGGTAAGCCAGTCGGCCCTGAACAGCAGCGCGTTCATGCTCACCAACCTGGACCGCGGCGAATATACCCTGGTCGCCGAATTGCTCGATGCCGCCGGCCAGGTGCGCCACCGCAGTGCGCCGGTCACCCTCTACGTGCAGCGCGCCAGCGTCAATCTGCCGGCCAATCCCAACAACCCCGCCGGCCTGCCACCGAGCCGCACCGGCAATTAACGGGTGTCGCTCCCTTCATTTCTGCACGCCGCGTTGTGTGTGCCGCGCCATCAAGCAGCTTTCCTCGTCTCGATGCACCATAATAGTGCAGTGCGCCCCGACGCCCTGTCCGCCATCCCGCTCGTTGCGGGCCTGGCCAGACTGGCGCGTATCTTGCAAACACCAAGCTAACGGATCTCAGGATGTCGAGACGCGCCATGTACCAACGCTTGCTGGAAAACCTGACCACGGCGGTCGTGCTGCTCGACGGGGCGTTACGCGCACGCTGGCTGAACCCGGCCGCCGAAGCGTTGCTGGCGGTGAGCCGCAGTCGGGTCGAGGGGACGCGTCTGGAATGCCTGGAAGGCGAAGGCGGGGCGATCGCCGAGGTGTTGCGCAAGGCGCTCGAGGAAAACCACCCTTTCACTCAGCGCGAGGCCATATTGCTGCTGGCCGGCGGCGAGGCGATCACCGTCGACTTCACCGTCACGCCGTTGTCGGACGCCGAGTTGCTGCTCGAGATCGAACCCCGCGACCGGCTGCTGCGCATCTCCCGCGAGGAAGCGCTGGTCACCCGTCAGGAGACCATCAAGGTGCTGTCGCGGGGCCTGGCCCACGAGATCAAGAATCCGCTGGGCGGGATTCGCGGCGCGGCGCAACTGCTCGAGCGCGACCTGCCCGACCCGCAGTTGGCCGAGTTCACCCGGGTGATCGTCGAGGAAGCCGACCGGCTGCGCGACCTGGTCGATCGCATGCTCGGCCCCAACCACCTGGTCCGCCACGAGCCGCTCAACGTGCACCGAGTGCTCGAACGGGTACGCGCGCTGCTCGAGGCCGAGCACCCCCGAGTCGCCTACGTGCGTGACTACGACCCCAGCCTGCCCGAGCTGCACGGCGACGAGTCGCAGTTGATCCAGGCGGTGCTCAACGTGGCACGCAACGCCGTCCAGGCGATGGATGAAAGCGGCACGCCCACCCCGCGGCTGACGCTGCGCACCCGGGCCCGGCGGCAGTTCACACTGGGCGCCGAGCGCCACCGCCTGGTCTGCGAGGTGGCGATCGTCGACAACGGCCCGGGGATTCCCGCGGCGCTGCGCGACACGCTGTTCTATCCGATGGTCTCGGGGCGTGCCGAGGGCAGCGGCCTGGGGCTGTCGATCGCCCAGTCGATCCTGCATCAGCATCAGGGGCTGGTCGAGTGCGACTCGCATCCCGGCTGTACCGAGTTTCGCCTGCTGATGCCGCTGGATGCCCATCAGTGACCGGGGCGGAACATTGCCAGAGCGCCGGACGTGCCGAGACTGCGACCATCGCCGAAGGCGAAACCATGCGACCCGCTGGAGGGCTTTATGAATGATCCCGCCCGTATCGTCATCGTCGACGACGACCGAGCCATACGCTGGGTGCTGGAGCGCGCCCTGGCCCAGCCGGATCTGGACGTGACCAGCTTTGACCGGGCCGATACCGCGCTCGAGGCGATCCTCAGCTATCCCCCCGAGGTACTGCTCACCGACATCCGCATGCCGGGGCTCGATGGCCTCGACCTGATGGCGCAGGTGCGCGAGGCGTGCCCGGACCTGCCGGTGATCGTGATGACCGCGCATTCCGACCTGGACAGTGCGGTGGCCTCCTATCAGGGCGGCGCCTTCGAGTACCTGCCCAAGCCGTTCGATGTCGACGACGCCCTGGCGCTGGTGCGTCGCGCGGTGGCCCACGCCCGCGAGCGCGCCTCGCCGGTGGTGGTGCCCGAGGGCTTCTCGGCGGATATCATCGGCGAGGCGCCGGCGATGCAGGAGGTCTTCCGGGCCATCGGTCGGCTGTCGCAATCGCACATCACCGTGCTCATCAACGGCGAGTCGGGGACCGGCAAGGAGCGCGTCGCCGAGGCCCTGCACCAGCACAGTCCGCGCAGGGCGCAGCCGTTCATCGCCCTGAACATGGCGGCGATTCCCAAGGACCTGATGGAGTCCGAGCTGTTCGGCCACGAGAAGGGCGCGTTCACCGGCGCCACCGCCCAGCGTCGCGGGCGTTTCGAACAGGCCGACGGCGGCACGCTGTTCCTCGACGAGATCGGCGACATGCCGCCGGACACCCAGACCCGGCTGCTGCGGGTGCTGGCCGACGGCGAGTTCTATCGGGTCGGCGGCCATCTCTCGGTCAAGGCCGACGTGCGGATCATCGCCGCGACCCATCAGAACCTCGAGGCGCTGGTCAAGGACGGGCGCTTTCGCGAGGACCTGTTCCACCGCCTCAACGTGATTCGCGTGCACCTGCCCAGGCTCGCCGAGCGCCGCGAGGACATTCCGCGGCTGGCCCAGCACTTTCTCGCCGAGGCCGCCAAGGAGTTGTCCACCGAGCCCAAGGTGCTGACCCGCGACGCCGAGCTGCACCTCACCAGGCTGCCCTGGCCGGGCAACGTGCGCCAGCTCGAGAACACCTGTCGCTGGCTGACGGTGATGGCCTCGGGCCGCGAGGTGCTGATCGACGACCTGCCGCCGGAGCTGCGCGACGTCGAGGGCACCGAGGCGGCCAGCGGCGATTGGCGCGGCGCCTTCCGCGAATGGGCCGATCGGGCGCTGGCTGCCGGGCATACCCACCTGCTGGAGGAGGCGGTGCCGGATTTCGAGCGCATCCTGATCGAGACCGCGCTCAAGCACACCGGCGGGCGCAAGGGCGAAGCGGCTGAACTGCTGGGCTGGGGGCGCAACACGCTGACGCGCAAGCTCAAGGTGTTGCTGCCGGCGCTGGCCGAGGAGTGAAAATGCTCCGAAGCGGCGGAACTGCTGGGCTGGGGGCGCAATACGCGCTCTTTACAAGGGCCTGCAAGCTCAAGGTATTGCTGCCGGCGCTGGCCGAGGATTAACCGCCGAGCAGGCGGCGTGCAAGCAGGCGCTGCATATCGCGTCGGCTGTCGGCGATGAGGTAGATCACGACCCGGTTACCATGCAGGCGATAGAGGATGCGTGCGGGAGGCTCGACCAACTGGCGATAGTCGCGAATGCCGAGTTCGAGCAGTTCCTTGGGGTGGCCGCCGCGCACGGGAAACTCGGATAGCGATTGCATGCGCGCCTGCAAGCGATCGAGCACGCCATCGGCGGCGGCGGGTGAATCGGTGTCGGCGATGAAGTCGTACAGTTCGCGCAGGTCAGCGGCTGCCGAGCGCGTCAGTTGTACGTGGTGGCTCAATGCTCGTCGTCCCGCGACTGGATCGCCGCGAAAGCGTCTTCGGCGTCGATGGTCTCGTCGCGCTCCACCTCGCGATTGCCCATTGCCAGAATCTTCAGCAGCGCCAGGGTCTCCTGGGTCTGTTCGTAACTTCTGATGTCCTGCACCACCATTTTGGCTTCGCCGTTCTGGGTGATGACCATGGGCTCGCGCAGTTCGTTGAGCGACCTGGCGACATCGGAGGCATGGGCCTTGAGATAGCTGATCGGCTTGATGTGCTCGGAGTATTTCATAAGGTGGATTCGCCAAGGTGAATATGACCGAATTTAGTCTTTTTTTGGTCAGGGCTCAAGCCGTATGTTGAGTCTGCTGCATCAGCGTCGTCAGCGCTCGCTCCAAACAAGCGAAGCCGACGCGCTCCTGCTCCAGACGCACCCGCTCGCCCCAGGCATCGCCGCGCAGGGCAGTGAACAGGGCGAACTCATCCTCGGTCAGGCGGCTGGGGGTAAGGAGGCGTCGTCGAGACGCTGGCGCAGGTGAAATAGCCAATCGTCGAGCAGGGCGGCCAGGGCCTGCTCGGGATGGCTGCGTACATTGGGGGATGATGAAAGTGCGGTGCAAGAAGCCGATCACCATGGGCGCATGCTCGGCGCGCAGTAGTGTCCAGGCGGGATGGGAGCGGTGCAGATAACGCAGATGATCGAAGTCCATGACTGTAAGATACTGCAAGGGATAACTCAGCCCAAGCCGCTGCTTTTATGCTTGGCTGTAGAAACCTATGAGGTTATTTCATGCAGAG
Organism: Halomonas zincidurans B6; assembly: GCF_000731955.1. Taxonomy (NCBI): domain Bacteria; kingdom Pseudomonadati; phylum Pseudomonadota; class Gammaproteobacteria; order Oceanospirillales; family Halomonadaceae; genus Modicisalibacter; species Modicisalibacter zincidurans. The sequence continues at coordinate 3,464,102 of NZ_JNCK01000001.1, forward strand.
GAGGGACAGTTCTCGTACCTGTAGGCCTGCGGTCATAAGGTGGAAAGCAGCGCCAGTTATCTTCAAGATGGGGCGTAAGAGCGAAAATTGCGGGAAGCAATGCCCATTCCAACGAGGGAGGAAATTGGACAATGACCGATATTGCCAAACTGCTGGGCGACGAGGCCGACAGCCTGCTCAATCACACCTGTCGCGGTTTCGACAAGCAAAGCCTCTACCTGCCCGGGCCGGACTTCGTCGACCGGGTGATGAGCGACACCGACCGTGGCCCGAACGTGCTGCGCAACCTGCAGGCGATCTACGATCACGGCCGCCTGGGCGGCACTGGCTACGTGAGCATCCTGCCCGTCGACCAGGGCATCGAGCACTCCGCCGGCGCCTCGTTCGCCCCCAATCCGCAGTATTTCGACCCCAAGAACATCGTCGAGCTGGCGATCGAGGGCGGCTGCAACTGCGTGGCCTCGACGCTCGGCGTGCTGTCCTCGGTGGCGCGGCGTTATGCCCACAAGATTCCGATGATGCTCAAGCTCAACCACAACGAGTCGCTGACCTATCCGGCGATCTACGATCAGACGTTGTTCGCCCAGGTCGAGCAGGCCCACGCCATGGGCTGCGTGGCGGTGGGCGCGACCATCTACTACGGCTCGCCCGATTGCCGCCGCCAGATCACCGAGATCAGCGAGGCCTTCGAGCACGCCCACCAGCTGGGCATGGTCACCGTGCTGTGGTCGTACCTGCGCAACCCCGAGTTCAAGAAGGACGGCACCGACTATCACGTCGCCTCGGACCTGACCGGCCAGGCGATCCACATGGCGGCGACCATCAAGGCCGACATCGTCAAGCAGAAGCTGCCCGAGAACAATGGCGGCTACCGGGCGATCGGCTTCGGGCATACCCACGACAAGGTCTATGACGAGCTGACCTCCGACAATCCCATCGACCTGGCCCGCTATCAGGTCGCCAACTGCTATATGGGACGCATCGGGCTGATCAACTCCGGCGGCGGCTCCAAGGGTCACAGCGATCTCGGCGAAGCGGTGCGCACCGCGGTGATCAACAAGCGTGCCGGCGGCATGGGGCTGATCTCCGGGCGCAAGGCCTTCCAGAAGCCGATGGCCGAGGGCGTCGAGCTGCTCAACGCGATTCAGGACGTCTACCTGGCCAAGGACGTCACCGTGGCTTGATAGGTGTCGTTGGCATTCGCCGGGTCGACGACCCGGCTGGTCTCGAGGCCCGGCTATTGCCGGGCCTTCTTGTTGCTGGAGCGCTGTTGGTGACCCCGGGGCGGGTTGCCGCATGGTATCCGCGGCACGCGTGACACCCATGCCACATGGGAGTGTTTTAGCGCCCGCTACCATATGTTTGACGTGAATCAGAGATTCGCTACTATATATAGTTAAAATGCATTGGCGGGTCACCTAGCCAAGCGGTAGGATCGAGTCATCGTCGAGCGATGCTTCGCTGTCTTAAACTAAAGCGGAATCATTGTCATGAGCATTAAAATCTACAGCAAGCCGGACTGCATGCAGTGCCACGCGACCTACCGGGCGCTGGACAAGCAGGGGCTCGATTACACCGTCGTCGACCTGACTCAGGACCGCGAGGCCATCGAAACCGTGGAGTCTCTGGGCTATCGCCAGTTGCCGGTGGTGGTCGCCGCGGGCGAGCACTGGTCGGGGTTTCGTCCCGAGAAGATCCGCAGCCTGGCGTGAGCCATGGCGAGTCCTCGGTCGCCGCTTGATGGCGAGTCTTCGGTCGCCGACCGAAAGCAGCGGGAGAGCGACGTGAGCGAACTGGTCTATTTTTCGACCAAGTCGGGCAATACCCGCCGCTTCGTGGAGAAGCTGGGCGTGCCCGCCGCGCGCATCCCGTCGAGTCGTGACGAGGGCGCGCTGCGGGTCGAGCAACCCTATGTGCTGGTGGTGCCGACCTACGGCGACGGCGATCCGCGCACGGCGGTGCCGGGCCCGGTGATCCGCTTTCTCAATGACGAACACAACCGCTCGCTGATCCGCGGCGTGATCGCCGCTGGCAACACCAACTTCGGTGCCGCCTACGGCCTGGCCGGTCGGGTCGTCGCCCATAAATGCCAGGTGCCGATGCTCTACCGCTTCGAACTGACGGGCACCCCCGAGGATGTCGTCGCGGTTCGCCGGCGCCTGGCGCCGCTTTTGCAAACCGAGCTCTCTCATGTTGGATGAAACGACGATGCAGACCCACGAACCCGGCGTGGCAGACGAGACGGTCCGGCCCAGGCAGTCGCTGGATTACCATGCGCTCAACGCCATGCTCAACCTGTACGACGCCGAAGGCCATCTACAGCTCGACAAGGACCGCGAGGCCGCGCGTCAGTACTTCCTGCAGCACGTCAATCAGAACACCGTGTTCTTCCACACCCTCGAGGAGAAGCTCGGTTACCTGATCGAAGAGGGCTACTACGAGCGCGCGGTGCTCGAACAGTACGATTTTGCCTTCGTCAGCGCGCTGTTCGATCAGGCCTACGCGGTCAAGTTTCGCTTCCAGAGCTTTCTCGGCGCCTTCAAGTACTACACCAGCTATACGCTCAAGACCTTCGACGGCAAGCGCTACCTGGAGCGTTTCGAGGATCGCGTGTGCATGGTCGCGCTGAACCTGGCGCGCGGCGACGAGCGGCTTGCCCGCCAGCTTGCCGACGAGATCCTCCATGGGCGTTTCCAGCCGGCCACGCCGACCTTCCTCAACTGCGGCAAACAGCAGCGCGGCGAGCTGGTGTCGTGCTTTCTGTTGCGTATCGAGGACAACATGGAGTCGATCGGCCGGGCGATCAATTCGGCGCTGCAGCTCTCCAAGCGCGGCGGCGGGGTGGCCTTTTTGCTGAGCAACATTCGCGAGGCCGGAGCGCCGATCAAGCGCATCGAGAATCAGTCGTCGGGCATCATCCCGATCATGAAGCTGCTCGAGGACGCGTTCTCCTACGCCAACCAGCTGGGCGCGCGCCAGGGCGCCGGCGCGGTGTATCTCAACGCCCATCACCCGGACATCCTGCGGTTCCTCGACACCAAGCGCGAGAACGCCGACGAGAAGATCCGCATCAAGACGCTGTCGCTGGGCGTGGTGATTCCCGACATCACCTTCGAACTGGCCAAGCGCAACGAGGCGATGTATCTGTTCTCGCCCTACGATGTGGAGCGCATCTACGGCGTGCCGTTCGGCGACATCAGCGTCACCGAGAAATACCAGGAGATGGTCGACGACGGGCGCATCCGCAAGACCAAGATCAACGCCCGCGAGCTGTTCCAGGCGATCGCCGAGCTGCAGTTCGAATCCGGCTACCCCTACATCCTGTTCGAGGACACCGCGAACCGCGCCAACCCGGTGGCCGGGCGCATCAACATGAGCAACCTGTGCTCGGAGATCCTGCAGGTCAACTCGCCGACCGAGTACCACGACGACCTGGGCTATCGGCGCATCGGCGAGGACATCTCCTGCAACCTGGGCTCGCTGAACATCGCCAAGATGATGGACTCGCCGGACTTCGCCGCCAGCGTCGAGACCGCGATCCGCGGGCTGACCGCGGTGTCCGAGATGAGCGACATTCGCTCGGTGCCGTCGATCGCCGAGGCCAACCAGCGCTCCCATGCCATCGGCCTGGGCCAGATGAACCTGCACGGCTACCTGGCCCGCGAGCACATCCATTACGGCAGCGAGGAGGGCCTGGATTTCACCAATCTGTATTTCTACACGGTGACCTTCCACGCGCTGCGCGCGTCCAATCGCCTGGCCATCGAGCGTGGCACCGCGTTCGCCGGCTTCGAAAAATCGCAGTACGCCAGCGGCGAGTATTTCGACAAGTACACCGAGCAGGCGTGGGCGCCCAGGACCGAGAAGGTGCGCGGCTTGTTCGAGCACAGTGGCATCGAGATTCCGACCCAGGCCGACTGGCGCGCGCTGAAGGAATCGGTGATGGCGCACGGGCTTTTCAACCGCAACCTGCAGGCGATTCCGCCGACCGGCTCGATCTCCTACATCAACAACGCGACCTCGAGCATCCACCCGGTGGTGTCCAAGGTCGAGATCCGCAAGGAAGGCAAGCTGGGGCGCGTCTACTACCCGGCGCCGTTTCTCGACGACGCCAACCAGGAATACTACCGCGACGCCTACGAGATCGGTCCCGAGAAGATCATCGATACCTATGCCGAGGCCACTCAGCACGTCGACCAGGGCCTGTCGCTGACGCTGTATTTTCGCGACAGCGCGACCACCCGCGACATCAACCGCGCGCAGATCTATGCCTGGCGCAAGGGCATCAAGACGATCTACTACGTGCGGCTGCGCCAGTCGGCGCTGGAAGGCACAGAGGTCGAGGGCTGCGTGTCCTGCACGCTCTGAGCCTTCGCCGCCGAACCAATGCCCCGTCGCGTCCCGACGGGGCCGAGCAACCCTATTTGCGAGTGAGAGTCCCGTCCATGACTGCCACTGTCTCTACCCCACGCCTGCGGCGCGTCGATGCCATCAACTGGAACCGGCTGCAGGACGACAAGGATCTCGAGGTGTGGAATCGCCTCACCAGCAACTTCTGGTTGCCCGAGAAGATCCCGCTGTCCAACGACATTACCTCGTGGAACACCCTGACCGAGCTCGAGCAGCAGCTGACCATCCGCGTGTTCACCGGACTGACGTTGCTCGACACCATCCAGGGCACGGTCGGCGCGCCGGTGCTGATCGAGGACGCCGTCACCCCCCACGAGGAGGCGGTGTTCACCAACATCGGCTTCATGGAATCGGTGCATGCGCGCTCCTACAGCTCGATCTTCTCGACGCTGTGCGCGACCCGCGACGTCGACGCCGCCTATCGCTGGAGCGAGGAAAACGGTCACCTGCAGAGCAAGGCCGAGCTGATTCTCGAGCGCTATCGCGCCGAGGACCCGCTGATGCGCAAGGTCGCCAGCGTGTTCCTGGAGTCGTTTTTGTTCTACTCGGGTTTCTATTTGCCGATGTACTTCTCGAGCCGCGGCAAGCTGACCAACACCGCCGATCTGATTCGGCTGATCATCCGCGACGAGGCGGTGCACGGCTACTACATCGGCTACAAGTTCCAGCGCGCGCTGGAGGCCGAGTCGGCACAGCGTCAGCGCCAGATCAAGGAGTACACCTTCGATCTGCTGCTCGAGCTCTACGACAACGAGGTGCACTACACCGAGTCGCTCTACGACGAGGTCGGGCTGACCGAAGAGGTCAAGGCGTTTTTGCATTACAACGCCAACAAGGCGCTGATGAACCTGGGCTACGAACCGTTGTTCCCCGGTGCCGTGGAGCAGGTCAACCCGGCGATCCTCGCCGCGCTCTCGCCGGGGGCCGACGAGAACCACGACTTCTTCTCCGGGGCGGGCTCGTCCTATGTGATCGGCAAGACGGTGCGTACCGAGGACGAGGACTGGGCGTTCTAGCCGCGCAGTTGCCAGTGATGCATAAAGCAGTTGCCAGTGGGCGCATAAAAAAGCACGGCCGGTCGGCCGCCGGTCGGCCGTGCTTTTGTGTTTCCGCTATTGTGACCGGGGTTTACTCGCCGCCTTCCAGCAACTCCCTGACCTGGGCAACGACGTTCTCGACGGTGAAGTTGTAGTACTTGAACAGGTCGCCGGCCGGCGCCGACTCGCCGAAGCTGTCCATGCCGACGATGCGCCCGTCCAGGCCCACGTACTTGTGCCAGTAGACACGATGGCTGGCCTCGATCGCCACGCGCTGGCGAACGTTCGGCAGCAACACCGCGTCGCGATAGCTCTGCGGCTGGGCGTCGAACACGTCGGTGGACGGCATCGACACCACGCGCACCGCCTTGCCCTCGGCTTCCAGCGCATCGGCGGCCTGTATCGCCAGGTCGACCTCGGAGCCGGTGGCGATCAGGATCGCCTGGGCCGGGTCGTCGCTGTCCTTGAGCACGTAGCCGCCGCGCTGGATGTCGGCCAGCTGGTGCTTGTCGCGCTGTTGCGGCGCCAGGTTCTGACGCGACAGCACCAGCGCGGTGGGCGCGCCGCGACGATGGATGGCGGCATGCCAGGCGGCGGCCGTCTCGGTGGCATCGCACGGGCGCCAGGTCGACAGGTTGGGCGTCGAGCGCAGGGCACTGAGCTGCTCGATGGGCTGGTGGGTCGGGCCATCCTCGCCGAGACCGATCGAATCGTGGGTATACACGAAGATCGCCTGACGATTCATCAGCGCGGCCATGCGCACCGCGTTGTGCATGTACTCCATGAAGGTCAGGAAGGTCGCACCGTAGGGGATGAACCCGCCATGCGCGCTGATGCCGTTCATGATCCCGCCCATGCCGAACTCGCGCACCCCGTAATGCAGGTAGTTGCCCTCGAAGTGATCGCGATTGATCGCTCGCGAGCCCTTCCAGAAGGTCAGGTTGGAGGGCGCCAGGTCGGCGCTGCCGCCGAACAGTTCGGGCAGGTCCGGGCCGAGTTCGTTGAGGCATGCCAGCGAGGCCTTGCGGGTGGCCAGCGTCTCGCCCTTCTCCTGGGCCTCCTCGATCAGCTTCTCGCTCTTCAGGGTGCTGGGCAACTGGCCCTTGAGACGCCGCTGCAGTTCCTTGGCGAGTTCGGGGTGGTCGGCCTGGTAGCGCTCGAAGCGCGCGTTCCAGTCGTTCTCGGCCTGGGCGCCGCGCTCGGCGGCGTCCCAGTCCTGGTAGACTTCCTCGGGCACGTGGAAGGGCGCGTGGGGCCAGCCCAGCTGGCGGCGCGCCGCGGCGATCTCGTCGTCGCCCAGCGGTGCGCCGTGGGCCTCTTCCTTGCCCTGCTTGTTGGGGGCGCCGAAGCCGATGACCGTGGTGCAGATGATCAGGCTGGGCCGGTCGTCGTGCTGACGGGCCAGCTCGATCGCCGCCTTGACCTCTTCGGGGTTGTGGCCATCGACGTTGGGCACCACATGCCAGCCGTAGGCCTCGAAGCGCTTGGCGGTGTCGTCGGTGAACCAGCCCTCTATCTCGCCGTCGATCGAGATGCCGTTGGAGTCGTAGAAGGCCACCAGCTTGCCCAGGCCCTGGGTGCCGGCAAGCGAGCAGACCTCGTGGGAGATGCCCTCCATCAGGCAGCCGTCACCGACGAACACATAGGTGTAGTGATCGACAATGTTATGGCCCGGCTGATTGAAATGGGCGGCCAGGGTGCGTTCGGCGATCGCCATGCCCACCGCGTTGGCCAGGCCCTGGCCGAGCGGGCCGGTGGTGGTCTCGACGCCAGGGGTATAGCCCAACTCGGGGTGGCCGGGCGTCTTGGAGTGCAGTTGGCGGAAGTTCTGCAGATCCTCGAGGGTGAGCTCGTAGCCGGTCAGGTGAAGCAGCGAATAGAGCAGCATCGAGCCGTGACCGTTGGACAGCACGAAGCGGTCGCGGTCGGCCCAGTGCGGATTGGCCGGGTTGTGCTTGAGGTAGTCGTTCCACAGCACCTCGGCGATGTCGGCCATGCCCATTGGGGCGCCGGGGTGACCGGACTTGGCCTTTTGTACGGCATCCATGGACAGTGCGCGGATGGCATTCGCCAACTCGAAACGGGACGGCATTCTTGAGCTCCTCGCTGCGGCAAATCGGCAATGGCAGTCGTCGGCGGGCACTCCTGTCGTTCAGCGCCGATCCACTGCCGCTTGGCTGGACCACGCCGCAGTACAGCGCGGCACGATAATCAGGCGGTTATTGTCGCCGAGATGCGAGTTGCCATCAAATGCCGAGATCGCCGGCATGCGGCGCTGCCCGGCGCGTTCGCTAGGCAGCTAAGCGGGCAGCGTGTAAACTCTTGACCCCCGAGCCGGACTCCACCAGCTATGCTGGCTCATCGTGCGTCGTCCTTGCCGTTGTGGCGGTCGCGGCGCTGTTTTCCCCTTTTCTCCGAAGCATCGGAACGCCTACCAGAGAGGGTCGAGGACGCCATGAGCGAATACTCCCTGTTCACTTCCGAATCCGTATCCGAGGGTCACCCGGACAAGATCGCCGACCAGATCTCCGATGCGGTGCTGGACGCGATCATCGCCCGCGACAAGCAGGCGCGGGTGGCCTGCGAGACGCTGGTCAAGACCGGCGTGGCGATCGTCGCCGGCGAGATCACCACCAGCGCCTGGATCGATCTCGAGGAGCTGGTGCGCAAGGTGATCCTGAATATCGGCTACAGCTCCTCGGATGTCGGCTTCGACGGCGAGACTTGTGGCGTGCTCAACCTGATCGGCAAGCAGAGCGTCGACATCGCCCAGGGCGTCGACCGCTCGAAGCCCGAGGATCAGGGCGCCGGCGACCAGGGCCTGATGTTCGGCTACGCGACCAACGAGACCGCCTCCTACATGCCGGCGCCGATCCACTATGCGCATCGCCTGGTCGAGCGTCAGTCGGAGCTGCGCAAGAACGGCATGCTGCCATGGCTGCGCCCGGACGCCAAGAGCCAGGTGACCTTTCGCTATGACGACAACGGCAAGCCGCTGGCGGTGGAAGCGGTGGTGCTGTCGACCCAGCACGACCCAGAGATCGACCAGGACGACCTGCGCAAGATGGTCAAGCGCGAGATCATCGAGCAGGTGCTGCCCGCCGAGTGGCTGACTGCATCCACCAAGTATCACATCAATCCGACCGGCAAGTTCGTGATCGGCGGTCCGGTGGGCGACTGCGGGCTGACCGGGCGCAAGATCATCGTCGATACCTACGGCGGCATGGCGCGCCACGGTGGCGGCGCGTTCTCCGGCAAGGACCCGTCCAAGGTCGATCGCAGCGCCGCCTACGCCGGGCGCTACGTGGCCAAGAACATCGTCGCCGCGGGGCTCGCCGACAAGTGCGAGATCCAGCTCTCCTACGCCATCGGCGTAGCCGAGCCGACCTCGGTGTCGATCGATACCTTCGGTACCGGCAAGGTCAGCGATGCCAAGATCATCGAGATGGTCCGCGAGCATTTCGACCTGCGCCCCTACGCGATCACCCGCATGCTCGATCTGCAGCATCCGATGTATCAGTTGACCGCCGCCTACGGCCACTTCGGCCGCGAGCCGTTCGAAACGAGCTACACCTGGACTGACGTCAACGGCGAGGCGCAGACCGAGACCTTCACCGCCTTCCCGTGGGAGAAGGTCGACAAGGCCGAAGCCCTGCGCGGCGCTGCCGGGCTCTAGCGTACTGCCAGGCCAGTGCGACGCCCCGCCACAACGGCGGGGGGGCGTCGTTTGTGGCTTTCGAGCCTTCTACGCTGTTTGTGGGAACTGGATTTCGCTAATCAATGGATGAGGAACGTGAACATGGAAAACCGCAAACTTGCTTGGTTCGCCGCAATGGCACTGTCCGGTGTGCTGTTGGCTGGCTGTAGTGACGATGGCGAAGAACAGCAGCCCGGCGGTGGCGATGAATCGGCTACCAGTTCGGAAACCACCAGTGGTGGCACGTCCGGTTCGAGCAGCGGCTCGACCTCCGGTTCAACGACGGGCTCTGGCGGCGGTTCGGCAACCGCTGCGGACGGGGGGGGGGCGTCAGGCTCCACTGCAACCGGCGACGCCTCCGGTGATCTGGGCATGAGCGAGGATCAGGCCAGCGGCGGTTCGTCGGACGCCACCAATGGCGACATGGCGGACGATCAAAGCGCTACCCAGGATGGCCAGAGCGGCCAGCAGCAGGACGAGGAGCAGCAATCCTCGCAGTAATCGCCGGCCATCGATGAATCGAGCGAAGCAGGCGGCCCACGTGGGCCGCCTTGTCGTCAGCGCGCAAGTCGATTGAAAAAGTGCTGCGCCTGTAGTGAACTGCCAGAACAGGGTCGTTGACCCCGGTCGCGTTGCCGCCGCTCGAGGGGCGCTGCAGCACACCGACGCCAAGCGTCGGTGTGCGAGGCTCGAGCGGCTTGCCGCAAGCAAGCAACGGCGCCCATTCCCTAGGAATGGAGTAAGACGACGATGACAGCCATGGCGAATGCCCAAGCCAACCTCGCCGAAGACTACCAGGTCGCCGATATCGCGCTGGCCGACTGGGGTCGGCGCGAGATCCGGATCGCCGAAACCGAAATGCCGGCGCTGATGAAGATCCGCGCCAAGTATCGAGACCAACAGCCGCTGGCCGGCGCGCGGATTGCCGGCTGCATTCACATGACCATTCAGACCGCGGTGCTGATCGAGACGCTGATCGAGCTCGGCGCCTCGGTACGCTGGTCCTCCTGCAATATCTTCTCGACCCAGGATCATGCCGCCGCGGCGATCGCCGCCGCGGGCATTCCGGTGTTCGCCTGGAAGGGCGAAAGCGAGGAGGAGTTCTGGTGGTGCATCGAACAGACCGTGGAAGGCCCCGGCGGCTGGACCCCGAACATGGTGCTCGACGACGGCGGCGATCTGACCGCGCTGCTGCACGACAAGCGCCCGGAGTTGCTCGACGCCATCCACGGCATTTCCGAGGAGACCACCACCGGCGTGCATCGCCTGCAGGAGATGCTGCGCGACCGGACCCTCAAGGTCCCGGCGATCAACGTCAACGACGCCGTCACCAAATCCAAGAACGACAACAAGTACGGCTGCCGTCACAGTCTCAACGACGCCATCAAGCGCGGCCTCGATCACCTGATGGCCGGCAAGCAGGCGCTGGTGGTCGGCTACGGCGACGTCGGCAAGGGCTCGGCGGCCTCGCTGCGTCAGGAGGGCATGATCGTCAAGATCAGCGAGATCGATCCGATCTGCGCCATGCAGGCGTGCATGGACGGCTACGAAGTCGTCTCACCCTATGTCGGCGGCGTCAACAACGGCGTCGATAGCATCGATCGCGAGCTGCTCGGCAGGATCGACCTGGTGGTGACCTGTACCGGCAACGTCGATGCCTGCGACGCGCCGATGCTCAAGGCGCTCAAGTCCGGCGCGGTGGTCTGCAACATCGGCCACTTCGACAGCGAGATCGACACCGCCTACATGCGTCGCCAATGGCACTGGGAGGAGGTCAAGCCGCAGGTCCACAAGGTCTATCGCGACAGCGACCCGGGCGACTTCGATCCGCAGAGTCGCGATTACCTGATCCTGCTCTCGGAGGGCCGGCTGGTGAACCTGGGCAACGCCACCGGTCATCCGTCGCGGATCATGGACGGCTCCTTCGCCAATCAGGTGCTGGCCCAGCTCCACCTGTTCGAGCGCAAGTTTGCCGATCTTGCCGACGACGACAAGGCCGGCGGCCTGAGCGTGACGGTGCTGCCCAAGCAGCTCGACGAAGAGGTCGCGCGCTACATGGTCGAAGGCTTCGGCGGGGTCGTCACGCGGATGACCCCGGAGCAGGCCGAGTACACCGGCGTGCCCGCCGAGGGGCCCTACAAGCCGGACGAGTATCGTTACTGAGACCGCTTTACAGGTTAGCCGACAACGCCGCCCGCAGGCGGCGTTGTCGCGTCGGAGCGTGATCCGCGGACAATCCGTCGCAAGCAGGCCAGGGAGGGCCTCATGCTCGATCTCGTCGCCATCATCATCACCCTGACCGCCTTGCTGGCGTGGTTCAACCACCGCTTTCTCGGCCTACCGCTGGCGATCGGCGTGATGGTCATCGCCCTGCTGCTGTCGGGCGTCATGCACGGGCTCACCGCGCTGGGCTGGACGGCACTCGAAGGCCAGGCCGAGGCCTGGCTCAACCAGATCGATTTCAATGCGCTGCTGATGGACGGCTTGCTTTCGCTGATTCTGTTCGCCGGGGCATTGCACGTCGATCTCGATCGGCTGCGCCGCTTTCGCTGGTCGGTCGGCTTCCTTGCCACGGCGGGGGTGGTGATCTCGACACTGGCGGTCGGCAGTGCCACCTATGCGCTGATTACGCTGTTTGGCTTCAATGTCTCCTGGCTGTACTGCCTGACCTTCGGCGCGCTGATCTCGCCGACCGACCCGATCGCCGTGCTGGGCATCCTGCGTAACGCCGGGGCGCCCAAGGACCTGGAGCTGCGCATCGTCGGCGAATCGCTGTTCAACGACGGCGTCGCGGTGGTGGTGTTCACGCTGTTGTTGGGCGCGGCGAGCGGCCAGGAAGCGCTCACGCTCTCGAACGCCAGCATGCTGTTCCTGCAGGAGGCCGGCGGCGGCATCCTGCTGGGGCTGGTCGTCGGCGGGTTGGCGTATGGCCTGATGCGCAGCATCGACGCCTATCGTATCGAAGTGCTGATCTCGCTGGCGGTGGTGCTGGGCGGCTACGCTCTGGCTCTGCGGCTGCAGTTCTCGGGGCCGCTGGCGATGGTCGCGGCCGGCCTGCTGATCGGCAACAAGGCTCGTGAAAGCGCAATATCGGATACCACGCGGCAATATCTCGACGCCTTCTGGGAGCTGATCGACGAGATTGTCAATACGCTGCTGTTCGTGCTGATCGGCCTCGAGGTGCTGCTGATTCCCTTCGAGGCCGGCTATTTCTGGGTCGGCCTGGGCGTGCTGATAGTGCTGCTCGCGGTGCGCCTGGTGACCATCGGCGTGCCGGTCATGCTGCTGCGCGAGCGGTTGGGATTTCGCCGCGGGGCGGTGCGTATCCTCACCTGGGGCGGCCTGCGCGGCGGCATCTCGGTGGCCCTGGCGTTGTCGCTGCCCGATGGCGAGAATCGCGATGTGTTGCTCACCGTGACCTATCTGATCGTGATGTTCTCGATCCTCGTCCAGGGGCTGTCGATCGGTCGTGTCGTCAAGCGCCTGTTGAGCGAGACATGAGGCAAGCATCGCGGCTGAGATCAAGGGCGCGGTGAGTAGGCTTGCCTATGTGCAGGGTATAGGTTCTATACTGAAGATAATTCATTGAAATGCGCTGGATCGCCCGAATCTTAGCTGGATTTTCCGAGCCTTAAGAGTTCGGCACAGGATCACGATCATGCGCTGATGTCAGGGACGAGGGGTTAGCATGGAGCTGCTGAGATTGCTGGTGGTACTGCTGGTTGCACTAGGCGTCGGTCTGGCGCTGCAGTGGCCGGCGCTACGCCGTCAGCCACTGCCGGGCTACTCCCAACGCGCGCCATTCCTGGGCGGCGGCACCCCGGATAGCCACGCCTGGAACCGTTATCACATCCGCTATTACCCGATGACCCTGCTGCTGATCGCCTTCGAGATGGAGATGATGTTCATGTACCCCTGGGCGGTGGTGTTCGTCGAGGAGGGGCTGGTGGCGGTGATGGAGATGGGCATGTTCCTGGCCATCCTGTCGGTGGGTATCGTCTACGCCTGGCGCGAGGGGGTGTTCAAGTGGCAGTGAACTGGCTGGCACGACTCGCGGCCCGTGCGCCGGTCCCGGTCTATCCGCTGCTGGGGATCGGCGGCGAGCGGGCGCTGTATCAACTGGCGCTGGCCGAGCGCGTCACGCGAGTCGATTCGCCGCGTCATGCCAGCGTGCTGCTGGTCGCCGGCCACGTGCCGGCGCACCACCACGAAGCGCTCAAGCGCGTCCACGACCAATTGCCGCGACCGTTCGCCACGCTGTGGTTTCGCAGCCAGGCGTTGCCGGGATTGGAGAGCGCCCGGCGCCTCGACGACCCCGCGAGACTGCCCGACGAACTGGTCGCCCTGCACCACGAGTTGCAGAGTGGTCAGCGCGGCAGCTCGCCGCGGCTGCTGCCCGATGAACCGCCCAACCCCTGGGAAGGGCTGGGCGATGACGGTCACGGCGGCGAGGGCATGATGGGCGGTACGCCCTATGGCCGGCCGATGGCGATGAACATGCAGGACGATATCCGCGACGGCCTGACACTCGACTCGCTGACCTTCCGATTGGGTCCGTTCTACCCGCTGCTGCCGCCCGGCCTGGCTGCGGAGATCACCTTGCAGGGCGACGTGATCCAGACCTGGACGAGCCAGTCGCCTGGCTATCCCCGGACTCTCGATGCAGTCTTCCAGCGGGCCCGCGAGCAACCGGTGGCGATCGCCGAGCTCGAGCTGGCGCGTGCCCGGCACCACCTCCGTCATCTCTATCAGGCGCTGCGTCTGGCCGGCCTCGAGGGGCTCGGCCTGAAGGCGCTGCGTCTGGCCCGTGAACTGACCCCGGCGAGCCGCCTGGACGGCCTGCGCCGGCAATTGCTGCGCTCGGGATTCTTCCGTCTGGCGGCGCTCGACGGCGGCGTGGTGGACGCCGAGACGGCACGTTGTCTCGGCGGTCCGACGGCCCGCGCCGCGGGCATCGACGCCGACCGGCGCCGCGACGATGCGCATTATCGGCGGCTCGGCTTTCGCCCGGTGCTGGGCCGGGATGGCGATACCCGGGCGCGCTGGCATCAGACGCTCGCCGAGATCGAGCAGTCGCTGGCGCTGGCCGGGCGCGCCGTCGCTGAAGGCGATTTGACCACCGCCGCCCCCGGCAACGCCGAGCCCCCGGGCGGCCCATGGCGCGAGCGGTCCGCGCAGGACGCCGCTGGCTGTCTCGAAGCGCTGCTGCCCGGCATGGAGTGGGACGGCGCGCTGGCGACGATCGCCAGCCTCGAGCTTGCCGAGGCCAGCGCCTCGCCACCACTCGGCGAGGCAAGTGCGGAGGGTCCGGAATGACGGCATGGGCAGCGTTGTTACTGACCTTCCTGGTCTTGGCGGTGGGTGGCTACGCGGTGGCTCTCGTCGACCGGCTGATCGCCGCGGCCTGCGGCTGGCCCCGCCAGGGCAACGCCTGGCTGGCCCCGCTGGCGCGCGGTGCCTGGCTGTATCGTCAGCACGCCAACGTCACCGAGGCGCCCGATCGGCGCGCCTGGCGGCTGGCCCCGGCGCTCTACCTGGCGCTGGCCGCCTTGGGTCTGGCGCTGGTGCCCTGGTCGCCGACCCTGATCGCCGCGGACCTGGCCACCGGCGTGGTGCTGTGGGGCAGTTTCGAGTCCTTGGCCACGGTGGTGATCTTCCTGCACGGCTGGTCGGCCAACGCGCCGCTGGCGCTGATCGGCGGCTATCGCTACGTGGCGCTAGGACTTTCCTACATCCTGATCAGCATGTTCGTGCTGATCGGTGTGGTGCTGCCCGCCGAGTCGTTGCGGTTCGCCCAGGTGGTGGCCGCGCAGGACGAGCTGTGGAATGTGGTGCGCCAGCCGCTGGGTCTGCCGCTGTTGCTGATCGTCGGGCTGGGGCTGACCTTCTGGGGGCCGCTTAACCTGGCCGACTCGACGGACCTGGCCGGAGGCACCGCCAGCGAGGTCTCGGGGCCGCCGCGGCTGGCCTGGGAGATCGCCCGGGTGGCGATGCTGGTGGCCTTCAGCGGCATCGCGGCAACTGCCTTCCTGGGCGGCTGGCTGGGGCCGTGGCTGCCCGGGCCGCTGTGGCTGGCGCTCAAGATGCTGGCGGTGCTGCTGGCGCTTGTGTGGCTGGGCCGGGTATTGCCGCGGCTGGCGCCGGAGCGCTGCGTCACCTTGATGTGGGTGGTATTGCTGCCGCTGTCGTTCGTGGACCTGATCTGGGCTGGACTGGAGGCGTTGTAATGCAAACGAGCCTGCTCGCCGATGTGATCTTCTGGGTGCTGGCCGCGCTTGCCGTGGTCAGCGGCTGGCGGGTGTTTTGCACCGATTCGATGGTTCGCGCGTCGTTCTTCCTGCTCGCCTCGTTCATCGCCGTGGGTGCGATCATGCTGTTGCTGGCGGCGGTTTACCTGGGGGTGGCAGTGTTCTTCATGATGGCCGTCGAGATGATGATCATGGCGCTGTTCATGGTGATGTTCATGATGAACCCGGCGGGGCTCAACCCGATGATGATGGTTCATCAGCATCGCCTGTCGATCGTCGCGGGCGGCCTGGCCTTTGCGGTGCTGGGGGCGCTGGCGCTGTTCGTCGAGTTTCCCGACCGGTCGCTGCCGGCGGGGCTCGACCCGGTGGCCTCGCTGGGCCGCGAGTTGCTCGGCGATTCGATGCTGGTGTTCGAGTCGGCGGGCATCGTGCTGCTGACGACGATGATCGGCGTGGTGGTGCTGTCGAGCCATCATGGACGCTTCGGCGCTGCCAACCAGGGTTCGTTGCCGCCGGGGCTCGAGCCGGGCGGCGAGCCGGCCGGCCCGCAGCAGGACTCGGGGGAAACGGCGGGGCACCAGCACTGCCATTAGTATTTTAGTATTCGCGAGCAACCGACACAGGGAGACGTGGAATGACCTTGGTTAGCCTCTTGCTGGTAGCCGCCGCGCTGATCGGCATCGGCCTGTACGGCGCGCTGTCGCAGCAGTCGTTCGTGATGCTGATGATGGGCCTGGAGCTGATGCTCAATGGGGTGATGCTCGCCGCGGTGGCGTTCTGGGCGCTGAGCGCTGCCGGCGTCCCGGAGGGTCAGTTACTGACGATCGTCGTCATGGCGGTAATGGCGATCGAGATGGCCATAGGCTTCGCCCTGGTGGTGGCGGTGTTCCGCACCAATCAGGCCGACATGACCGAAGCGCTCGGCGAGCTCAAGCACTGATGTTGTGGTCGCTGGGAGGATTGCCGATAGGTGCGGCGGCGCTGCTTTATCTGAGTGGCGCGCGGCTGGGGCGCGGCGCGCTGACATCCGCGGCGGCGCTGACCATGCTGGCCACGCTGGGGCTGGCGGCGCTCGCCCTGGCCGGCGACTGGGGCGAGACGAGCTATCGCTGGAGCGAGGCGCTGATGCTGACCCTGGCGCCGTCGCGCGCCGCGGCGGTGTTCACCCTGGCGGTACCGCTGATTGCATTGCCGATCATCGTCTACGCGGGTTGCCACGAGCTTCCGCCGGGTAAGGCCGGCCGTGACGGTACCCGGCTGATGACGCTGATCATTGCCTTCGTCGGCACCATGCAATGGCTGGTACTGGCTGATGATCTGCTGACGCTGCTGATCGCCTGGGAGCTGATCGGTGCCTGTTCGTGGGCGCTGATCGGTCACCGCTGGGGCGAGGCGGGAGTGACTCGCAAGGCGCTGACGGCCTTCGTGACCACGCGCTTCGGCGATCTGGGACTGTACCTGGCCGCCATGGCGGTGTTCGCCGGCAGCGGCGGCTTCGGCTACGCGGACCTTGCCACGCTCGACGGTCCGCTGCTGAACGTTGCGGTGGCGGGGATCGTGCTGGCAGCGGCCGCCAAGTCGGCGCAGCTGCCGTTTTCGGCCTGGCTGTTCGCCGCCATGGCCGGGCCGGTGCCGGTTTCGGCGCTGCTGCACGCAGCGACCCTGTTGGCCGCCGGTACCTTCCTGCTGGCGCGTTTGCAGCCGACCCTCGACGGCGTGGCCTGGTTCGCTCCGCTGGTCGTTGCGATCGGTCTGGCCACCGCGCTGGCGGGCGCCGTGACGGCGATGCATCAGGGCCATGCCAAGAAGCTGCTGGCGGCCTCGACCTCGTCGCAGTACGGGCTGATGTGGCTGGCGATCGGTGCCGGCTTTCCGGCGGTCGCGCTGGTGCACTTCGTCGCCCATGCCTTCATGAAAGCCGGGTTGTTTCTGTCCGCCGGGCTCGCCGCCAAGGAGTCCGGCGGCTATGCGTTGGCCGACATGCGCCTTGGCCGCCGGCTGCCGGGCGTCGCCGCGACCACGCTGATCCTGAGTCTGGCGCTGGCCGGGATGATTCCGCTGGGCTCGGCCTGGAGCAAGGAGCAGATCGCCTCGGCGGCGGGTCAGCAAGCGCTCTGGCTGGCTCTGGCGGTGGCCCTGGTCGGCGGGCTGGGCGCGCTCTACGCGACCCGTTTCCAGCGCCTGGCCTATGGCCGTGCCGATCGCCGGACACGCGATCGCCTGCCGTCGTCGACGTCTCCCACCCGCGGCGAGCTCGCCGCGTTGCACAGCCTGGCGATCGGCACGCTGTTGCTGTCGGTATTGTGGTGGCCGCCGGCGCGCCAGGTCGTTGCCGGCTGGCTGGCGACCCAGTGGCCGCCCAGCCACACGTGGTTGCTGCTGGTGTCGCTGGCGCTGGTGCTGGCAGGGATCGCCGCCGGCTGGTGGATGACTCGCCCCGGCCATCGGGTCGAGCCGGCCACGGCCGGCCAGGCGGTCATCGCCGAGTGGTTCGGCCTGAGCGCGCTGCTCGAGCGCGTGGCGGTCGCGGTGGCCGCGCTCGCCCGACACCTGGCGCGCTTCGATGACGCCGGGGTCGATGCCGGCCTGCACGCTTCGGCGCGTGTCGCCGAGGGCCTGGCACGGCTCAATGCGCAGCGTGGCGAGGCGTTCGCCGACGGCCTGCCCGGCGGCCTGGGCCGGTTGACCGACTGGGGCGGCGCGTGGGCGCGCCGTGCCCAGAGCGGCCAGACCCACCACTACTACAGCACCATCGTCATCGGTGTCGTGCTGATCCTGAGCTTGCTGGTGATAGGAGGCCTGCTGTGATCCTGACCCTCGCCCTGGCCGTGCCCTTGTTGGGGGCGCTCGCGTTGGCCGGTTACCCGCGCTGGAGTGCCGCCCAGGCGCGGCGCATCGCCATGGGCGCCGCCGGCGCCTCGCTCGCGGCGCTGATCGTCGCCTGGCTGGGCTTTGACCCGCGGGGGCCGCAGTTCCAGTACGTCGTCGAGCTGCCCTGGGTGCCGTCGCTGGGGGTGGCCTACCGGCTCGGGGTCGACGGCATCGCGCTGGCGGTGGCAACCATGAGCGCGCTGCTGTTCAGCGCGGCGGCGATCTACCCCGTCGATACCCGCGGCGAGCCGAGGAGCTACTATGCCTGGCTGCTGTTCATGCAGGGCGTGTCGCTGGGGGTGTTCCTGACCCTCG
This sequence comes from Halomonas zincidurans B6, assembly GCF_000731955.1. NCBI lineage: Bacteria > Pseudomonadati > Pseudomonadota > Gammaproteobacteria > Oceanospirillales > Halomonadaceae > Modicisalibacter > Modicisalibacter zincidurans. The sequence goes on from NZ_JNCK01000001.1 coordinate 3,482,680, forward strand.
ACCTGCTGCTGTTCTACGTGTTCTTCGATCTCAGCCTGGTGGGGATGTTTTTCCTGATCGGCCGCTGGGGGCATGGCCAGCCGCAGCTCTCGGCGCTCAAGTTCTTCCTCTACACCTTCGCCGGGTCGCTCTTGCTGCTGCTGGCAATCATCGGCCTGTATCTCTCGCTCGAGCCGCGCAGCTTCGACATGCGCCAGCTGATCGAGCAGCAGCCGTTGGCCGGCGGCGGGCTCTACGCCGGATTGGTATTTCTGGCGCTGATGCTGGGCCTGGCGATCAAGACCCCGCTGGTGCCGCTGCACACCTGGCTGCCGCAGGCCCATGTTGACGCCCCGGGGCCGGTCTCGGCGATTCTCGCCGGGGTGCTGCTCAAGATGGGCGTCTACGGCATGATCCGCTTGCCGCTGGCGATGATGGCCGAGACCTTCGCTCGCTACGCGCCCTGGATCGGGGCGCTGGCGCTGCTGTCGATCCTCTACGGAGCGCTGGTGGCGCTGGGCCAGCAAGACCTCAAGCGGCGCATCGCCTACACCTCGATCAACCACATGGGCTATAGCGTGCTGGGCATTGCCGCGGCGGCCGCCTGGGTGGGCGAGCCGGCCGCGCGGCAGCTGGCGTTGGCCGGGGCTTCGCTGCAGATGGTCGTGCATGGGTTGATCACCGGCTCGCTGTTCTTGATCAGCGGCTCGTTGTGGCAACGTACCGGCGACTACCAACTGGCGCACTACGGCGGGCTGGCGTATCAGGCGCCGCTGCTCACCGGCTTCACAGTGCTGGCGGCCTTCGCCAGCCTGGGCATGCCGGGGCTGGCCGGGTTCGTCGCCGAGATCCAGGTGTTCGCCGGCACCTTGGCCGTGTATCCCTGGCTGGCGGTACTGGCGATCGTCGGCATCCTGATCACCGCAGCGCTGTACCTGGACATGCTGCGGCGGCTGTTTTTCGGCCACCTGCCGGCCTCACTGGCCAGCTTCAGCGACCTGGGTCGTGCCGAGTGGCTGGTGCTGGGCGTGCTGTCGCTGGGCATCGTGGCGATCGGCGTCTACCCGAGCTTCGTGCTTGAGCTGCTCGAGGCGGCCTCGGCTGCACTGGTCGGGGGGCGCTGATGTCGGTCGGCGATCTGATTCCCGAGCTCATCTTACTGCTGGCGGCGGTAGCGATCATGCTGTTTGCGTCCTTCGCCGCGCAGCGTCATCAAGCCTGGGCCGCCGGGCTGGCGCTGGTCGCGCTGGCGGCGGCGGGCGTGGCCAGCGTGGCGCAGTGGGGGCAGGCGCCGCAGTTGAGCTTCGCCGGCGTGTGGGCGCTGGATCGCCCGGCGATCGTCGCGAAGCTGCTGATCCTGGTCAGCGGGGCGGTGTGCGTCGGGCTGTCGCCGGATTGGCTGCGCGGCGATCGGCGTCACGGCGAATATTACGCGCTGTGCCTGTTCATGCTGCTCGGTGCGCTGATGATGGCCGCGGCCCACGACACCATGGAACTGGTGGTCGGGGTGCTGCTGACCTCGGTGGCCAGCTATCCGCTGGCGGCCTTTCACCGCGGCTGGGCGCCGGCCCTCGAGGCGGCGATGAAGTACTATCTGATCGGCGCGCTGGCCAACGCGCTGTTGGTACTCGGCGTGGTGCTGCTGTTCGGGCTGGTCGGTGACACTGGCTATGCGGCCACCGCGGCGGCGCTGGCGGCCGGGGTCGACCCTTGGGGGCTGGTGGTGGCGGTGGCCTGCATGGTCATCGGCCTGAGCTTCAAGCTGGCGGCGTTTCCCGGTCATGCCTGGTTGCCGGACGTCGCCCAGGCCGCCCCGGCGCCGGCGGCGGCGCTGCTGACGGTGGTCCCCAAGATTGGTGCGGCGCTGGCGCTGGCGCGCTTCGTCGCGCTGTTGCCCGATGCCGTGGCCTGGCCGGCGATCGTCGCGCTGATCGCCGCTGTGACCATGACGCTGGGCAACCTGGCGGCATTGCGCCAGCGCGATCTGCGCCGGCTGCTCGGCTGGTCGTCGGTGTCGCAGTCCGGCTATGCATTGATGGCGATCGTGGTGCTCGACGCCGCGCCGCGTGCCCTACCGGCGCTGCTGGCGTTTCTTGTTGCTTATTCATTGGCCAATCTGGCCGCCTTCGCGGTGGTCACCCATTGGCGCGGACGCACCGCGCTCGACGACTGCCGCGGGCTCGCTCACAGCCGGCCGCTGGCCAGTGCGGTGTTGATCGTCGCGCTGCTGTCGCTGGTGGGGATTCCGCCGTTGGTGGGCTTCGTCGGCAAGCTGTTGCTGTTCGAGGTGACGATCGATGGCGGCTATACCTGGCTGGCCGTGCTCGCTGTGATCAATACCGTGATATCGCTCTATTACTACCTGCGCGTCGCCGCCACGCTGCTGTTCCACTCGCCCTCGGGCGAGATCGCCGTGCTGGGCCGGGCGTCCGGCTGGACGCTGGCGATGACGGCGGCGCTGCTGGTCGTCGTCAGCGTCGCGGTCCAGGCCCTGCTGGCGCCGTTGATGGGGATCGCCTTCGTGGCTTAGCAGCCTGTCGGACTTGACGCTGACCTACTGCGATCGGCCCACGCCATCGGTCCGTTTCGTTACATAGCGCGCTATTCGCCAATCGATCGATCAATTTGACTCGAAACCCGTGCTTCGCATGACGATCGGCCAAACCCGACAGACTGCTAGCACTGCTGGTGAAATGGGGTATGTTGGGAGCCTATGTTTTGTTATCGGCCGCTCATGATTCACGATAATTCCCCCGACTCCGGGCTTTCTTCCTTCAGCCTCTGAGGTGCGCATCCGGGCCGTCCCGTCGGGAGTGCCGATTGTCGCGGCGCTGATCGGGTCATTCTGTCGGGTCTTCACGCAGGTGCTGAGTGTCAGGTTGCCGTCCGGCATCTGGTGATGATCGCTCAATAACAACATCGGCCTCAAGACAAGGAGCACGCATGCGAATTACCGACATCAAGGAAGCGCGGGTCTCGATCGCCTCCGATATCGCCAATGCCTACATTTCCTTCGCCAGGATGGATGTCTCGATCCTGGCGATCTACACCGACGCCAAGGTCGACGGCCGGCAGGTGGTGGGATACGGCTTCAACTCGAACGGGCGCTATGCCCAGAGCGGCCTGCTGCGTGAGCGCTTTTTGCCCCGCCTCGAGGAAGCCGATCCCGCCTCGCTGCTGGACGACAGCAGCCGCAACCTCGATCCGTTCAAGGTCTGGGCGACGGTGATGGCCAACGAGAAGCCGGGGGGCCATGGCGAGCGCTCGGTGGCGGTGGGGATCATCGACATGGCGATCTGGGACATCGTGGCCAAGGTCGAGAACCAGCCGTTGGCGCAGCTACTGGCCGGGCGCTTCGGCGACGGCGAGGCGGATCGTCGCGTTTCGGTCTATGCCGCCGGCGGCTACTACCATCCCGGCAAGGAGATTCGCGGCCTTCAGGAGGAGATGCGCGACTACCTGGACATGGGCTACCTGGCCACCAAGATGAAGATCGGCGGGGTACCGCTGGACGAGGACCTGCCCCGGGTCGAGGCGGCACTCGAGGTGGTGGGCGAGGCGTCGCGCCTGGCGGTGGACGCCAACGGACGTTTCGACCTTAAGACCACGCTGGGCTTCGCCGATGGCCTGGCCCCCTACGGGGTGCGCTGGTACGAGGAGGCCGGCGATCCGCTCGATTATGCCCTGCAGCGCCAGCTGTGCGAGCACTATGCCGGCCCGACCGCCACGGGCGAGAACCTGTTCTCCCACCAGGACGTGCGCAACCTGTTGCGTCATGGCGGCATGCGCCCCGATCGCGACATCCTGCAGATGGACCCGGTGCTTTCCTACGGGCTGGTCGAATACCTGCGGATGCTCGACGAACTGCGTATCCGCGGCTGGTCGACCCGCCAGTGCATTCCCCACGGGGGGCACCAGTTCGCCTTGAATATCGCCGCGGGCCTCAGGCTGGGCGGCAACGAGTCCTACCCGCGCGTCTTCGCGCCCTTCGGCGGCTTTGCCGATTCCACGCCGGTCGAGGACGGGCTCGTCGCCCTTCCAGACCGGCCGGGTATCGGCTTCGAAGACAAGGCCGAACTCATGAAAGTCTTCAATGCCCATCTTTGAGCGGGGCCCAATGACAAAGAATATCCAGCATGTGTCAGCACAAGATCGGCGTGATTCCCGGCGACCGTATCGGTATCGAGGTCATCGAGACGGGCAGGTAGGTGCTGCAGGCCCTGGCGGCCGCCTCTATTCCAGCCCGACCAGCACCAGCAGCGCGCCGAGGTAGGGCGGGATCAGCAGCGGCGCCGCCAGGGTCGTCAGCAGTACCGCGATGGCGCCTTTCTCGGGGCGAATGTTGAGCTCCATGGCGACCACCACCACGTTGGACGCCATCGGCACCACGCCGAGCAATAGCAGTGCCGTGGCGAGGGTGGCGTCGATGCCCACGCTGGCCTGAAGCAGTGCCACCGCGGCGACGCTGAGCAGCGGCCAGACGATATAGCGCAACGTCACGCAGGCGGCGATGAAGCGCGTATCGAATTCGCGCAGGGTCACTCGGCCGAGCGTCATGCCGATGATCATCATGCCCAGCACGGTGTAGCAGTACTTGAAGTAGTCGAGCCCGTCGAGCAGCGCCCCGGGCAGCGGTACATCGATCCTGCTGACCAGCAGCGCGGCGAGAAACGCATAGATCAACGGCAGCCGGGCGATGCGCGACAGGCTATGGCGCACCGAGAAGCGCCCACGGGCGCTCAGGTAGAAACCCACGGTGAACTCGAACAGGTTGATTCCCAGCAGGCAGAACAGGTACTGGGTCACCCCCTCCGGGGGCAGCAGCACCATCGCGATCGGCAGGCCGAAGTAGCCGGTATTGCCGGTGCCCGAGGAGAACGCCAGCAAGGCGCTCTCCTCGGCGGCAAAGAACGGCCGGGCCAGCCGCGCGACCAGCAGGGCGATGGCGCTCGATAGCAGGAACAGCGCGGCGCTGAGCAACAGGTCGTCGGCACCGGGATCGCCGAGCACCAGGGCACGAAAGAAGGTCAGCGGGGCGATGACGTAGACCAGCAGGGTGGCGATGGGGCGCGGATCGAGTGCCAGCCGGCGGGCGCACAGCCAGCCCAGAGCGACGAACGCCAGCAGCATCCATAGCGGTTGGTAGAGATCGGCGTAAGACATCGATGATTCCGCGGCAAAAGCGCCATCATGCCTGCTCGCCGCGCCGATTGGCAGCGCGCTGAACCGTCGCCCGAGCGCTTGCGCGCAAAAAGCAGCAACATGACTGCCATTGAAGTTGCGGCGCGAAACTTTCATTGGTCCGCTTCCGGCTTGGCGGGCACAATGCATTGCATCGAGTGGCCGCGCAGAGCGGCCCGCCATGCCATTACGCCGCCAGCGCTGGACAAGGGTTGACCGATGAGCACACGTGAGTATCCGCTGGGCATCAGCTTCGAATTCTTTCCCCCCAACACCGACGCCGGCCGGGAAAAACTCTTGCTGGCCCGCGATGCCCTGGCCGAGCGCCGACCGCGCTTCTTCTCGGTGACCTATGGCGCCGGTGGCTCGACTCAGGCGCGTACCCACAACACGGTCAGGCAGGTCCGTGAATGCGGCATCACCACCGCGCCGCACCTGTCATGCATCGGCAGCGAGAAGGCGCAGATGCGCGAGTTGCTGAACCACTATCGTGACGACGGCATCGACAGTCTGGTGGCGTTGCGCGGCGACCTGCCGTCGGGCATGGGCGGCATCGGCGAGTTGCGCTATGCCAACGAGCTGGTCGAATTCATCCGCGCCGAGACCGGCGATCATTTCGAGATCGCCGTGGCTGCCTATCCCGAGGCGCATCCCCAGGCGCCGAGCTTCGAACACGACCTGCAGAATTTCGTGCGCAAGATGCAGGCCGGCGCCGACCTGGCGATCAGCCAGTACTTCTTCAGCGCCGACGCGTACTTCCATTTCGTCGAGCGGGCCCGCGCGCTGGGCGTCGAGGCGCCGATCGTACCCGGCATCATGCCGATCACCAACTACACCAAGCTGGCGCGTTTCTCGGATGCCTGCGGCGCCGACATTCCGCGCTGGATACGCAAGCAGCTCGAAGCCTATGGCGACGACGGCGAGAGCATCCGGGCGTTCGGCGAGGAGGTGGTGTCGAAGCTGTGTCAGCGTCTGCTCGATGGCGGTGCGCCGGGATTGCATTTCTACACCCTCAACCAGTCGGCGGCGAGCTTGCGCATTCTCGACAATCTGGCCTGATCGGCTCGCGCCCTCGGTGAGGAACACCAGCAAAAAGCCCTACCGCATGCGGTAGGGCTTTTTTGAAGTTCGCCTCTTGTGCAATGGGTCCAGGAGGCGTCATCGATCCTTCAGGCGATCACTCAGGACTTGGCCGCCTGGTAGAGCTCGTTGGCATATTCCCAGTTGACCACACGCCACCAGTTGTCGACGTAGTCGGGGCGCTTGTTCAGGTAGGTCAGATAGTAGGCATGCTCCCAGACGTCCAGGCCCAGTACCGGTTTGCCCTGGACACTGGCGACATCCATCAGGGTGTTGTCCTGGTTGGCGGTCGAGGTGATTTCCAGCTCGCCGTCGGCCTTGACCACCAGCCAGGCCCAGCCGGAACCGAACTGGCCGGTCGCGGCGCCCAGGAAGGCCTTCTTGAACTCGTCCAGCGAGCCGTACTTGGCGTTGATCGCTTCACCCAGCGCACCCTGCGGTTCGCCACCGCCGTTCGGCGACATCATCTTCCAGAACAGCGTGTGGTTGTAGAAACCGCCGGCATTGTTGCGCACCACCGGCTTGTGCTGGGAGATGTTGGCGAAGATCTGCTCGAGGGACTGGTTTTCCAGTTCGGTCCCCGAGATCGCATCGACGAACTTGTCGAAATAGGTCTTGTGGTGCTTGGTGTGGTGAACCCGCATGGTGGTTTCGTCGATGACCGGTTCCAGCGCGTCGTAGGCGTAGGGCAAGTCGGGAAACTCGTGTTGCATGATGCATCTCCTCCACTGTCGTTGCTTGATGGCGCATCCTGGCACCTTGGCTCGGATAATGCGATCGTCGTTACGGCGATGCCAAAAGAGACTGCCGCCCCGACCAATCCGTTGTAGATGTTTTGTCCTCAGTGTTGATGATAAGAATTCTGCTTTCAAACATAGATGGGATATCGGGGCGGCGACAGCGGAAATCAACTATGTGTGGATTTCCGCACGCCGGCTCGGCAAGTCTGTGTGGATATACGCACAGCGGGCTGGCCATGGGCGGCGGCGGTTATCTTCTGGATTTGGCAAATAATTGTTTAAATAATGCATTTATTTGTTGGCACAACTTTTGCTAAGGCGGCTATTGCTGACAAAGAGGCGACCGGTGCCATCGCAGGCGGCCAACCAGCGGCCGAGACAACAAGCCGGACGATCGCCAGAACTTTCACCGCCATAACATCCGCAAGGAACCAACAACATGCGTACGCTCACACTTGCTTCGCTCGCCTCACTGGCCGCCGGCATCATGCTGGCCGGGTCGGCCTTCGCCGCCGACCCGATCACCATCAAGTTCTCCCACGTGGTCGCCGAGAACACCCCCAAGGGCCAGATGGCCGAAAAGTTCAAAGAACTGGTCGAGAAAAGCTCGGTCGGCGATCAGGTCGAGGTGGAGATCTATCCCAATTCCCAACTCTACGGCGACGATCAGGTGCTCGAGGCCATGCTGCTGGGCGACGTCCAGCTCGCCGCGCCGGCGCTGTCCAAGTTCCAGAAGTATACCGACCAGCTCCAGGTCTTCGACCTGCCGTTTCTGTTCGAGGACATGGCCGCGGTGGAGCGCTTCCAGAACAGCGCGACCGGCAAGCAGTTGCTGACCTCGCTGCAGGACAAGGGCCTGGTTGGCTTGGGCTATCTGCACAATGGCATGAAGCAGCTGTCGGCTTCCGAGCCGCTGCGCGTGCCCGAGGACGCCGCCGGCAAGAAGTTTCGCATCATGACCTCCGACGTGCTCGATGCGCAGTTCGAGGCGGTCGATGCCGCGCCGCTCAAGAAGCCGTTCTCCGAGGTGTTCATCCTGTTGCAGACCGGGGCCATCGACGGCCAGGAGAACACCTATTCGAACATCTATTCGCAGAAGTTCTACGAGGTGCAGCCGTACATCACCGAGTCCAACCATGGGCTGCTCGACTATATGGTGGTGTCTTCCGCGCGTTTCTGGAACGGCCTGCCGGACGACGTGCGCCCGGTCGTCGAAGAGGCGCTGCAGAAGGCGATCGCTTATGGCAATGCCATCTCCGCCCAGGAGAACAAGGAGGCCAAGCAGGCGATTGTCGATTCCGGCAAGTCCGAGATCATCGAGCTGACCCCCGAGCAGCGTCAGCAGTGGGTCGACGCCATGAAACCGGTGTGGAAGGAATTCGCCGACGAGATCGGCCAGGATGTGATCGACGCCGCCCAGGCCGCCAACAAGGGTTGAGGCAGCGGCTTTTGCGAACGACGGCGAGCCTCCGGGCTCGCCGTCTTGGTGATCGAGCGAGGAAAAACCAATGATTGTGCGCTGGCTCAACAAGCTGGAAGAGACGGTCTTCTGTCTGCTGCTGGTCGCCATAGTGTTCCTGGTGTGCGTCGAAGTGTTCTATCGCTTCGTGCTCGCCGAGGGCATCAGCTGGGCGCAGGAGGGCTCGCTGTATCTCGCGGGCTGGTTCGTGCTGTTCGGGGTATCCTGGGGCGTCAAGCACGGCGTGCATATCGGCGTCGACGTGCTGGTCAAGAAACTGCCGAAACGCGGCCAGCGTATCGTCACGCTGATCGCCCTGGCCGTGTGCCTGGCCTATTGCGCCCTGATCCTGGTCGGCAGCTACGAGTATCTGTCACTGACCTACATGATCGGGATCGAGTTGCAGGACATCCCCATCCCTAAGTGGCAGGCCACGCTGATTCTGCCGATCGGCATGGCGTTGCTGGTCCTGCGCTTCGCCGAGCTGGGTTGGCGCGTGATCAAGGGCGAGGCCGATAGTTTCGGTTTCTCCGACGAGGGCCAGGAAAGCATGCATCTTGCCGAACAGCGCAATCCCGAAGACTACGACAAGGAGGGCCGCCCGTGACCATCGCGACCCTGTTCATTCTGCTGTTCCTCGGCATCTTCCTGGGCATGCCGATCGCCTTTGCGCTGGGTTTTTCCAGTGTGACGACAGTTCTGTTGTTCTCCGACGACTCGCTGGGCTCGATCGCCATCAAGCTGTTCGAGGCGGTGTCCGGTCAATATACGCTGCTGGCGATACCCTTCTTCATCCTGTCCAGCGCCTTTCTGTCGACCGGCGGGGTGGCGCGTCGCCTGATCAACTTCGCTACCGACAGCGTGGGGCATGTCAAGGGCGGGCTGGCGATGGCCTCGGTGATGGCCTGCATGCTGTTCGCCGCCGTTTCCGGGTCGTCGCCAGCCACCGTCGCCGCGATCGGCTCGATCACCATCGCCGGCATGGTGCGTCAGGGCTATCCGCAATCCTATGCCGCGGGGGCGATCGCCAACGCCGGTACGCTGGGCATCCTGATTCCCCCGTCGATCGTGATGCTGGTCTACTCGGCGGCCACCGAGGTCTCGGCGGCCAAGATGTTCATGGCCGGCCTGGTCCCCGGGCTGCTGATGGGCGGTATCCTGATGATCGCCATCTATATCTCGGCACGGATCATGAAGCTGCCGGCGCAGCCTTTCCCGGGATTCGGGCAGCTGTTCCGCTCGGGCGGCAAGGCCCTGGCCGGCCTGCTGCTGATCCTGTTGGTACTGGGCACGATCTATGGCGGTGTGGCCAGTCCCACCGAGGCGGCGGCGATTGCCGCGATCTATGCCTGGCTGGTGGCCGTGGTCGGCTACCGCGACATGGGGCCGCTCAAGGACGACCCGTGGAAACGCCCCGGCGAGAGCCTGGGGAGCGCTCTGGCGCGCAGTCTGTGGCAGGTGCCGCTGGCCATCGTGGGATCCTTTACCAACCGCGAGGTGCGCGGTGTGGTGTTGGATGGCGCCAAGGTGTCGATGATGTTGCTGTTCATCATCGCCAACGCCATGCTGTTTGCCCACGTGCTGACCACCGAGCGTATTCCGCATGCCATCGCCGAGGCGATCGTCTCCTGGGGGCTACCGGCATGGGGCTTTCTGATCATCATGAACCTGCTGCTGCTGGCGGCGGGCAACTTCATGGAACCCTCGGCGATCCTGCTGATCATGGCGCCGATCCTGTTCCCCATCGCCACGCAGTTGGGCATCGATCCGATCCATCTGGGCATCATCATGGTGGTCAACATGGAGATCGGCATGCTGACCCCGCCGGTGGGGCTCAACCTGTTCGTCACCGCGGGGATCACCGGGCGCTCGATCGGCTGGGTGATCAAGGCCTGCCTGCCGTGGCTGGGTCTGCTGCTCGGCTTTTTGATATTGATTACCTATGTGCCGGCGATCTCGCTGTGGCTGCCGAACCTGTTGTCCTGAAGTTATAGCCTGAAACGCAAAAGTTCCGCCCTGCACCGGCTGTGTCAAGCGTCAGCTCGACGGGCAAACCGCCCATCAGGCTTCCTGATGGGCGGTTTTCGTCATGGCACGCGCCGGCATCAATCATCACCTCACCGGCAAGCCCGAGTACGCCCTCTGGAGTGGGCTCATGATGACTCGCGGGCTTCAACTTTGGTCGCGCCCGGTGGCTGGCAACCCCTTGCGGCGCCTATCTCATCTCGGCTGACGGTTGACAGCCCCGTGGCGCTATTGGAATCTTGTCGGTTCCTGATTTATGGGCGTGGCATCGACGGGTGATCCCCGAGCGCTGCGTGACGGGTAGGCTGCAGGGCCTTTACCCGCCTTGAACGGATTTCCGGGCGCGGGCTAACCGCCTGGCCTGGCCCAACCCCCGACGCGGCGATCCGTCGCGATGAAGAGTGCAGGCCCCATCCGGGCCGAACAACGCCAGGGTTTGGCATCAGGTGCCGGCTTGACCGGCAGCGGCATACCGCCGCACTCGACTTTCGCGATCCATGCCGGGCCGCGAGACCGCACTCGAGACCTCCAGGGGAGAAACACAGTGGAACTGCTTTCCGGCGCCGATATGATCGCCCGCTTCCTTCAGGATGAGGGCGTCGAATATATCTATGGCTATCCGGGTGGCGCGGCGCTGCATATCTACGATGCGCTGTTCCGCCAGGATGCCGTCAAACACATCCTCGTGCGTCACGAACAGGGCGCGACCCACGCCGCCGACGGCTACGCGCGGGCCTCGGGCAAGCCGGGCACGGTGCTGGTCACCTCCGGCCCGGGGGCGACCAATGCCGTGACCGGGATCGCCACCGCCTACATGGACTCGATTCCGATGGTGGTGCTGTGCGGCCAGGTCGCCAGCCACCTGATCGGCGAGGACGCCTTCCAGGAGACCGACATCATCGGCGTGACCCGGCCGATCGTGAAGCACAGCTTCACGATCAAGCACCCGTCGGAGATCCCCACGGTGCTCAAGAAGGCCTATTACCTGGCCTCGTCCGGGCGCCCCGGGCCGGTGGTCATCGATATTCCCAAGGATATGACCGCGCCCACCGAGCGCTACGAATACGTCTATCCCAAGAAGGTCAAGCTGCGCTCCTACAACCCGGTGACACGCGGCCATGCCGGCCAGATCAAGAAAGCCGTGGAGATGATGCTCAAGGCGCGCCGCCCGGTATTCTATACCGGCGGCGGGGTGGTTACCGGGCGGGCCAGCGAGGCGTTGACCGACCTTGTACAGCGGCTGGGCTACCCGATCACCACTACCCTGATGGGGATCGGCGCCTACCCGCAGAGCGATCGTCAGTCGCTCGGCTGGCTGGGCATGCACGGCTCGTTCGAGTCGAACATGGCGATGCACCATGCCGATCTGATCGTTGCCGTCGGTGCACGCTTCGACGACCGGGTGACCAACAACACCTCGAAGTTCTGCCCCACCGCCAAGATCGTGCATGTGGATATCGACCCCAGTTCGATCTCCAAGACGGTGCGCGCCGACGTGCCGATCGTCGGTCCGGCGGGCAGCGTGATCAACGAGATGATCAGCCTGGTGCAGGGCCGCGAGCCGGCCAATCCCGAGGCGCTCGCGGAATGGTGGCAGAAGATCGACGGCTGGCGCGACGAGCGTCGCGGCAAGCTGTTCGACCCGGCCGCCTCGGGCGAGCCACTCAAGCCGCAGACGGTGATCGAGGCGATCTGTCGGGCGACCCGCGGCGAGGCCTTCGTGACCACCGACGTCGGCCAGCACCAGATGTTCGCCGCCCAGTACTACAAGTTCGACAAGCCCAACCGCTTCATTACTTCAGGCGGGCTCGGCACCATGGGCTTCGGTTTCCCGGCGGCGATGGGTATCAAGCAGAGCTACCCCGACGACGACGTGGTGTGCATCACCGGCGAGGGCAGCTTCCAGATGATGATGCAGGAGCTGTCGACCTGTAAGCAGTACGGGATCGGCGTCAAGATCGTCAATCTCAACAACGGGTCGCTGGGCATGGTGCGTCAGTGGCAGGATTTGAACTACAAGTCGCGTCATGCGCACTCCTACATGGAGTCGCTACCCGATTTCCAGCAGCTGATCGGTGCCTACGGCTTCACCGCGATCAAAGTGGAGCGTCAGGAGGATCTCGAGCCGGCGCTCGAGCGGGCCTTCGCCGACAAGGATGAACTGGTGTTCCTCGACATCTACGTCGACCCGCGCGAGCACGTCTATCCGATGCATGTGCCCTTGGGTTCCATGCGTGACATGCTGCTTTCGAAGACGGAGCGGACCTGATGCGCCATATCATCTCGATCCTGATGGAAAACGAACCCGGCGCCCTGTCACGCGTGGTGGGGCTGTTCTCGCAGCGCAACTTCAACATCGAGTCGCTGAACGTGGCGCCGACCGACGATGCCACCCTATCGCGGCTGACCGTGACCACGGTGGGCGACGATCGGGTGATCGAGCAGATCACCAAGCACCTCAACAAGCTGATCGACGTGGTCAAGCTGGTCGATCTGACCGAGGGCAACCACATCGAGCGCGAACTGATGCTGGTCAAGGTCAAGGCGCTGGGTGCGGCGCGCGACGAGGTCAAGCGCACCGCGGATATCTTCCGCGCGCAGGTCGTCGACGTGACGCCAAGCGTGTACACCGTGCAGATCACCGGCGATGCCGGCAAGCTCGACGCTTTTTTGCAGGCGATGGCGCCGATCGGCATCCTCGAGGTGGCGCGCACCGGGGTGTCGGGCATCTCCCGCGGCGACAAGGTGCTGAGCCTTTGAGCCCAGCCGCCGTCACGTCATTCAGGCCGCTCTTCGGAGCGGCTTTTTTTGTGGTGCGCCAGGCATGGCGCGCGATGGAAGCAAGACAAGCAAATCCAGGATCGTGAATCTAGTGGCGGGCTTGCTGACTGGCGTCGAGCATTTCGCGGGCGTGGGCGAGAGTGCGATCGGAGAGCTTGACGCCCCCCAGCATGCGCGCCAGTTCGCGAACCCGGCCGGCACTGTCGAGCAGCACCATCTGGGTCTGGGTGGTGTCTTCCTCGGCCTGCTTCTCGATATGCAGGTGATGATGCGCTTGGGCCGCGACCTGCGGCAGGTGGGTGACGGTCATCACCTGGCCGTTCTCGCCAAGGCGACGCAGCAACTGGCCGACGATTTCGGCGGTGGCCCCCGATACGCCGACATCCACCTCATCGAAGACCAGCGAGGGGATGGTGCTGTGACTGGCGGCGACCACCTGAATCGCCAGGCTGATGCGTGACAGCTCGCCCCCCGAGGCGACCTTGGTGAGCGGGCGCGGCGGCTGACCGGGATTGGCGCTGATCAGGAAATGCACCGTCTCCATGCCGTCGGGCTGCGGCGACACCCGGGTATCGACCTCGGCCTCGAAACGCGCCTTGCCCATCGCCAGAAAGCCCAACTGCGCCTGGACTTCCTCGGCGAAGGCCGTCGCCGCCTGGCGGCGGGCTTCGCCGATGGTGCGAGCCTGGGTGCGATAGTGCTCGCGCACCTCGGCCATGTCGGCGGTCAAGGCGTCCAGGTCGTGATCGCCGCCTTCCAGGGCGGCCAGCTCGTCGCGCAGACGGGCGTGCAGGGCAGTCAACTCATCAGGCATGGCGTGGTGCTTGCGAGCGATACGATGAACTTCGCCGAGACGCCCCTCGACATGCGCCAGGCGCTCGGGGTCGAGTTCGGTCTTATCGGCGAAGTGACGCAACTCGCGGGCGGCTTCCTCGATCTGGATGCGTGCCTCACCGAGCATGCCGCGGGCCTCGGCCAGTGCGCCACGCTCGGCGCCGGGCAGGACATCGAGGCGCGCCAGTGCCTGATGCAGCAGATGCAGGGCGCCGCCCTCGTCGTTTTCGCAGCAGTCGACGGCGAACTGGGTGTCGCTCAGCGTCTGTTCGGCGTGGGCGAGTTCTTCCTGGTCGCGCTCCAGGGTTTGCAGCTCATCTTCTGCCAACGCCAGCTGATCGAGTTCTTCGACCTGATAGCGCAACAGCTGGCGACGCGCCTGCAGTTCGTCGCTGGTGTCGGCCAGGCGCTTGAGCCGACGGCGCAGGGCCTGCCAGTGGCGATAGGTGGCGCCCAGTTCACCGACCGCGTCGGTCAGCCCGGCGAAGTCGTCAAGCAGACGACGATGCGTGTCCTCACGCAACAGCGCCTGATGGGCATGCTGGCCGTGGATCTCGATCAGGTGATCGCCGAGCGCCTTGAGATCGCCGATGGTGCAGGGCTGGCCGTTGATCCACGCCTTGGAGCGGCCGCTGGCGGTGACCACGCGACGCAGCAGGCAGTCTTCGCCGGGCAGCTCGCGCTCCTCGAGCCAGGCCTGCGCCTCGGGCAGGCGGGCGATATCGAAGCGCGCGCTGAGATCGGCGCGCTTGGCGCCGTGGCGCACGCTGCCGACGTCGGCGCGTTCGCCGAGGCACAGCCCCAGCGCATCGAGCAGGATCGACTTGCCCGCGCCGGTCTCGCCGGTGATGGCGGTCATGCCGGCATGCAGATCTAGATCGAGCGCATCGACGATAGCGAAGTCACGAATGGCGAGTTGTACCAGCATGGCCACCTCCGGATGGGGTTCGCCGCGTAGATGAACGAGTCTGTGTGTTTATACAGTATCTCGCGAGAAAGCTGCAATCCTCGGTCGAGTGTCCCGCATGCCTTGAGATCGTCCGCGACATCCCCATATAGGTGAGCAAACCGACAATGCCGCGGCCAGCGTGCCGCGGTCGATTTCAGGAGAGCGACATGGCCAAAGATCCCCAGACGCCGCTGGATGAAGAACTCGAACGCGCCGAGCAGGACGCCGAACCTCAGCAGGAGCCGCTCGCGGGCCAGCTCGACGAGGCGGATGCCAGCGAGCTAGCCGTGGACGACGAGGCGGCTGTCGATGCCGAGGCCATGGCCGACCCCGAAGCCGATGTGTTGGCGGCCAAGGTCGAGGAACTCGAGCAGGCGCTCAGCGACGCCAAGGATCAGGCGCTGCGCGAGGCCGCCGAGGCGCAGAACGTGCGTCGCCGCGCCGAGCAGGATATCGACAAGGCGCGCAAGTTCGCGCTGGAAAAATTCGTCAAGGAACTGCTGCCGGTGGTCGACAGCCTGGAAAAGGCCCTCGAGTCGATGGGCGAGGATGCCAGCGAAGTGCATCGCGAAGGGGTCTCGATGACCCTCAAGCTGCAACTCGACACGCTGGGCAAGTTCGGCGTCGAGGCGATCGAGCCGCAGGGCGAGCCGTTCGATCCGCAGTATCACGAAGCCATGGCCATGGTGCCCAACCCCGACATCGAGCCGAACTCGGTCATCGACGTGATGCAGAAGGGGTATCTGCTCAACGGTCGCCTGGTGCGCCCGGCCATGGTGGTGGTCAGCCAGGCGGCGAACGGCGGATGAATCGCCGCTAGCCCTTGAAAGGCGCGGTCGAGCCCCCACATAGACGACAAAGACGCGGCATCGCTGCCGCACGGATTGGCAAGCAACGATTCTTCGAGGTGTTTTACATGGGACGCATCATAGGTATTGACCTGGGGACCACCAACTCGTGTGTCGCCGTGCTCGACGGCGACAAGCCCAAAGTCATCGAGAACGCCGAAGGCGCGCGCACCACGCCGTCGATCATCGCCTATACCGATGACGGCGAGACGCTGGTCGGCCAGGCGGCCAAGCGCCAGGCGGTCACCAACCCGAACAACACGCTGTACGCCATCAAGCGCTTGATCGGTCGTCGCTTCAAGGACGAGGTGGTTCAGAAGGACATCAAGATGGTGCCCTACAAGATCGCCGAGGCCGACAACGGCGATGCGTGGGTCGAGGTCAACGGCAAGAAGCTGGCACCGCCGCAGGTCAGCGCCGAGGTACTGAAGAAGATGAAGAAGACCGCCGAGGACTATCTCGGCGAGGAAGTGACCGAAGCGGTGATCACCGTGCCGGCCTACTTCAACGATTCCCAGCGCCAGGCGACCAAGGACGCCGGACGCATCGCCGGGCTCGAAGTCAAGCGCATCATCAACGAACCGACCGCGGCCGCGCTGGCCTATGGCATGGACAAGGCGCGCGGCGACAAGACCATCGCCGTCTACGACCTGGGTGGCGGCACCTTCGATATCTCGATCATCGAAGTGGCCGATGTCGACGGCGAGACCCAGTTCGAGGTGCTGGCCACCAACGGCGACACCTTCCTGGGCGGCGAGGACTTCGATCTCAAGCTGATCAATTATCTGGTCGATCAGTTCAAGGCCGACAGCGGCATCGACCTGTCCGGCGACAACCTGGCCATGCAGCGCCTCAAGGAAGCCGCCGAGAAGGCCAAGATCGAGCTTTCGGCCGCGCAGCAGACCGAAGTCAATCTGCCGTACATCACGGCCGACAATACCGGGCCCAAGCACCTCAACGTCAAGATCACCCGGGCCAAGCTCGAGTCGCTGGTCGAGGAACTGGTCAAGCAGTCGTTGGGGCCGTGCAAGACCGCGCTGGCCGACGCCGGGCTGTCCAATTCCGAGATCGACGACGTGATCCTGGTCGGCGGTCAGACGCGCATGCCGATGGTCCAGGCCAAGGTCGCCGAGTTCTTCGGCAAGGACGCTCGCAAGGACGTCAACCCGGACGAAGCCGTGGCCGTGGGCGCGGCGATTCAGGGCGGCGTGCTCGGCGGTAACGTCAAGGACGTGCTGCTGCTCGACGTGACTCCGCTGACGCTGGGTATCGAGACGCTGGGTGGCGTGATGACCCCGCTGATCGAGAAGAACACCACCATCCCGACCAAGAAGACCCAGACCTTCTCGACCGCGGATGACAACCAGACGGCGGTGACCATTCACGTGCTGCAGGGCGAGCGCAAGCAGTCCGGCCAGAACAAGTCGCTGGGCCGTTTCGACCTGGCCGACATACCGCCGGCGCCGCGCGGCGTGCCGCAGATCGAGGTCGCCTTCGATCTTGACGCCAACGGCATCCTCAACGTGTCCGCCAAGGACAAGGCCACCGGCAAGGAGCAGTCGATCGTCATCAAGGCCTCCAGCGGCCTGACCGACGAAGAGATCGAGCAGATGGTTCAGGACGCCGAGGCACATGCCGCCGAGGACAAGAAGTTCGAGGAACTGGTTCAGCTGCGCAACCAGGCCGACGGCATGATCCACGCCGCGCGCAAGACCCTCGACGAGGCCGGCGACAAGGCCAGCGGCGAGGAGAAGCAGAAGATCGAGAGCGCGATCAGCGAACTTGAGGAGGCGCTCAAGGGCGACGACCAGGAGGCCATCCAGGCCAAGCTGGACGCGCTCACCGAAGCCTCCGGCGGTCTGGCCCAGAAGATGTACGCCGAGCAGGCCGAAGCAGGCCAGGGCGAGCAGGCCGAAGGCGACGCCAAGAAGCCGGAAGATGACGTGGTCGACGCCGAGTATGAAGAAGTCAACGACGATCAGAAGAAGCAGTAACCACGTCTGACACTACGGACCACGGCGGCGCGGGGGCATGACTCCCGCGTTGCTGTTTCCGTGACCGACACGGAGGCGGACTAGATCCATGTCCAAGCGCGATTATTACGAGGTACTGGGCGTCGAGCGCGGGGCCGATCAGAAAGAGATCAAGAAGGCCTACCGACGGCTCGCTCAGAAATACCATCCGGACCGCAATCCGGATGACGATTCCGCGGAAGAGAAGTTCCGCGAGGTCTCCGAAGCCTACGAAGTGCTGACCGACGACGAGAAGCGGGCCGCCTACGACCAGTTCGGCCATGCCGGGGTCGACGGCCAGGCCGGCGGCGGCTTCGGCGGTGGTGCCGGGGCCGGCGGCTTCAGCGACATCTTCGGCGACGTGTTCGGCGACATCTTCGGTGGCGGCGGTGGCCGGCGCAATCCCAACGCGCCGCAGCGTGGCGCCGACCTGCGCTACAACCTCGAGCTCGATCTCGAGGACGCGGTCACCGGCACCACCGTCGACATCCGCGTGCCGCGGCACGTGCCCTGCGGGCATTGCAATGCCAGCGGCGCCGAGCCGGGCTCCAGCAAGGAGACCTGCCCGACCTGTCACGGCATGGGCCAGGTGCGCATGCAGCAGGGTTTCTTCGCCGTGCAGCAGACCTGCCCGACCTGTCACGGCGCCGGTAAGAGCATCAAGGTGCCGTGCCGCGAATGTCACGGCGACGGCCGGGTACGCGAGACCCGCACGCTGTCGGTGAAGATCCCCGCCGGCGTCGATACCGGCGATCGCATCCGCCTCAACAGCGAAGGCGAGGCTGGCGCCAATGGCGGCCCCGAGGGCGATCTCTACGTTCAGGTGGCGATCAAGCCGCACCCGATCTTCGAGCGTGACGGTCGTCACCTGCATTGCGAGGTGCCGATCAACTTCGTCGACGCGGCGCTGGGCGGCGAGCTTGAGGTGCCGACCCTCGACGGCCGGGTCAAGCTCAAGATCCCCCCCGAGACCCAGACCGGCAAGCTGTTCCGGCTGCGCGGCAGGGGGGTCAAGCCGGTGCGTGGCGGCCCGGCGGGCGACCTGCTGTGCAAGGTGCTGGTGGAGACCCCGGTCAAGCTCAACGACGAGCAGAAGCACCTGCTGCGCCAGTTCCAGGACAGTCTGGACGGCAGCAACAGCCATCACTCGCCCAAGAAGTCGAGTTTCTTCGATGGCGTCAAGAAGTTCTTCGAGGACATGAAGCCGTAACCGTCCCGTTGGATGTTGGCTGACTTGGGCCCCTGGCGTGCTGGCATGCCGGGGTCTTTGTGTGTAACGGGTAGAGGCTGTCCACGATGTCTGATCGCAGCGCGGCACGTGCCCACGCCGGCCTGTTGTTATGGGCGCTGCTGGTGGGGCTGTCGTTTCCTGCCGTGGGGCTGATGAGCGAGGGGTTGCCGCCGCTGCTGCTGACCGCGATCCGCTTCACGATCGCCGCGCTGGCCCTCTGGCCGCTGGTCCGCCGTGCTCCGTCGCTGCGTCCCGGCCGCGCGGGGTTGCTGCTGTATGCGCTGATGGGTCTATGCCTGACCGGCTTCTTCGGGGCGATGTTCTGGGCGGCGCATCGCGCCTCGGCGGTGTCGATGGCGACGCTGTTCGTCAGCGTGCCGCTGCTGGCTTACTGCCTGGGCCTGGCGCTGCGCGTCGAGCGCCTGGCCTGGCGATTGCCGTCGATCCTGCTGACCGGTGCGCTGGGCGCCCTGGCGCTGGCCTGGGCGGAGTCCGGCGGCGACTGGGCGGCCCTGCGCTTCGGCCGCGGCGAGGCGGTATTCTTCGTCGGCTGCATCGCCTCGGCGCTGTATCCGGTGCTCAGCAAGTGGGGGCTCGAACGTGGCTGGCTGTCCACCTCGGCCGGGGTGAGAACGTTCTGGAGCCTGGCGCTGGGCGGGGCGCTGATTGCCCTTGCAGGGCTGGCTCGGGGCGGTGGTGCGGATCTGGCGCGGATGACACCCAGCGACGCGTTGATACTGGTCTATCTGGGGCTGTTTTCCAGCGGCCTGACCTTCTGGCTGCAGCAGCGCGCCACCGCCGTGCTGACGCCGGGGGCGGTAACCGCCTACAGCTACCTGGTGCCGTTCGTGTCGATGCTGCTGCTGTTCATCCGCGAACCTCAGCGCCTGGACTGGACGTGGCTGCCGGGCAGCCTGCTGGTCATGCTGGCGATCGCGCTGCTGCTCAGGCGCGACGTCACTCAGCGTCGGGCGGCGGCAGCGCGAAACAGCTCAGCAGCGTCGGTTGAGCGAGGCTAAAGCTGTCGCCGCTGATCATCAGAAAGCGGCTGTTGGACAGCGCCGCGAGCCCTCGAAGGTGGCGTTCAGCCCGATTGCCAGCGGAGGTAACGATGAGGCATGACGGCTCCAGCCATAGACGACGCCGGGCTGTTCTTTTTGAGCCGAGCATGGTCGGGGGCTTGCAGGACAGACGTCACCAGGGCGCATTGGTATACTGCCCGTCGAATCAACCCGCTGTCGCGCAAGGAGTTTCGCATGTCCGCTAGCCCTCGTATCGCCGTCATGGGCGCCGCCGGCCGCATGGGCCGTACGCTGGTCGCCGCCGCCGAGCAGCAAGCCGATGCCCGCCTGGCGGCGGGCATCGTCGCCGAGGGCAGTTCGCTGGTCGGCGCCGATCTGGGCGAACTGGCCGGCCTCGGCAAGCTGGGCGTGGTCGCCACGACCTCGCTGGAAAAGGTCGCCGATGAGTTCGACGTGCTGATCGACTTCACCAATCCGGCGACCACCCTGGCCAACCTGGCGTTCTGCGCCGCGCACGACAAGCGTATCGTGATCGGCACCACCGGCCTCGACGACGCTCAACTGGCCGAGCTCGACGGCTTTCGCGATCGCGTGGCGATGGTCTTCGCGCCCAACATGAGCGTCGGCGTCAACCTGACCCTCAATCTGCTCAAGACCGCGGCGGCGGCGCTGGGCGACGAGGGTTACGACATCGAGGTGATCGAGGCCCACCATCGCCACAAGGTCGATGCGCCGTCCGGCACCGCGCTGAAGATGGGCGATGTGGTCGCCGAATCGTTGGGCCGCACGCTCAAGGAGCACGGCGTGTTCGCCCGCGAGGGCCAGTGCGGACCGCGCAGCGAGAAGGAGATCGGCTTCGCCACGGTGCGCGCCGGGGACATCGTCGGCGAGCACACGGTGATGTTCGCCACCGAGGGCGAGCGCATCGAGATCACCCACAAGGCCTCGAGCCGCATGACCTTCGCGCGTGGCGCGGTGCGCGCGGCCCGCTGGGTGGCCGAGCGCGAGGCGGGACGCTACGACATGCAGGACGTGCTGGGGCTGAACTGAGGCCGGCGATCGGGCCTTCGCGAAGGCGCGGCGCTCGCAGGACTGGCCCCGGCGCGCGGATTCCGGTAGAATCCTGTCAATTTGGCCGGGCCAATGGGGCGACCCAGCAGTCTGGCCGCGTGGCAACCTGGCGATTGGCAAGGCCGCCGATGTGAAAATGCGGACAACAACAAGCGGGATGGAACCGGTCTTCTTCGGGTTTCGTCCCGCTTTTTTACGACCTGAGTGTCCGTGAGCGTTTTTACGGATACGCGGAGAAACGATGAGGCAGCACGCCGTGCCGCCTGGCGAAGTGAGCACTGGAGGACGTTGCGTTGACTAGACCCGCGATACTGGCCCTGGCAGATGGCAGCGTATTTCATGGCAGCGCCATCGGCGCCGATGGACAGACCAGCGGCGAGGTGGTTTTCAACACGGCCATGACCGGCTATCAGGAAATCCTTACCGACCCCTCCTACACCCGACAGATCGTCACGCTCACCTATCCGCATATCGGCAATACCGGCATCAACGAAGAGGATGTCGAGTCCGCGCGCATCAGCGCGGCGGGGCTGGTGATTCGCGACCTGCCGCTGATGGCCAGCAGCTTTCGCAGCCAGCGGACCCTGGACGACTACCTCACGAGCCAGAACGTGCTGGGCATCGCCGACATCGACACGCGGCGATTGACGCGCATCCTGCGCGACAAGGGCGCCCAGGACGGGGCGATTCTCGCCGGGCCCGACGCAGAAGGCGACGATGCCGTCGAGCGCGCGCTGGTCGCGGCGCGCGAGTTCCCCGGCCTCAAGGGCATGGACCTGGCCAAGGAGGCGAGCTGCGCCAGCGCCTACGAGTGGAGCCAGGGCGACTGGACGCTGGGCGAAGGTTACGCCGACACGTCTGCCGGTGAGCGGCCCTTCCACGTGGTCGCCTACGACTACGGCTGCAAGCACAACATCCTGCGCCTGCTCGCCGCGCGCGGCTGTCGGCTGACCGTGGTGCCGGCGCAGACCCCGGCCGCCGAGGTACTGGCGCTGAACCCCGACGGGGTGTTCCTGGCCAACGGCCCGGGCGACCCCGAGCCCTGCGACTACGCGATCAAGGCGATCGCCGAGATCCTCGAGACCGATACGCCGGTGTTCGGGATCTGTCTGGGGCATCAGTTGCTGGCGCTGGCCTCCGGCGCCAGGACGGTGAAGATGAATCACGGCCACCACGGCGCCAACCATCCGGTCCAGGATCTCGACAGCGGCCGGGTGATGATCACCAGTCAGAACCACGGCTTCGCGGTCGATGAGACCAGCCTGCCGGCGACACTGCGCGCCACCCACCGTTCGCTGTTCGACGGCACCCTGCAGGGTATCGAGCGTACCGACCGGGCGGCGTTCAGCTTCCAGGGCCACCCCGAGGCGAGCCCCGGGCCGCGCGACGTGTCGCCGCTGTTCGATCGCTTCGTGCGGGTCATGCGCGAACGCCGCTGAGCCGCGCCCACTCCATTCGCGTCATCCGCGTCGCCGTCTGTCACTTTTCTAGCGGGAATCGTCATGCCCAAACGTACCGACATCCAGAGCATCCTGATCATCGGCGCCGGCCCCATCGTCATCGGCCAGGCGTGCGAGTTCGACTACTCCGGCGCCCAGGCTTGCAAGGCCCTGCGCGAGGAGGGTTACCGGGTCATCCTGGTCAACTCCAACCCGGCGACCATCATGACCGACCCGGTGATGGCCGACGCCACCTATATCGAGCCGATCACCTGGCAGACCGTCGAGAAGATCATCGCCAAGGAGCGCCCCGATGCGCTGCTGCCGACCATGGGCGGCCAGACCGCGCTCAACTGCGCGCTGGATCTTGACAAGCATGGCGTACTGGCCGAGTACGGCGTGGAGTTGATCGGTGCCAACGCCGAGGCCATCAACAAGGCCGAGGATCGCGACCTGTTCGACAAGGCGATGAAGAACATCGGCCTCGAATGTCCCAAGGCCAAGGTGGCGCACACCATCGAGGAGGCGTGGGCAATCCAGGCCGAGCTGGGCTTTCCGACCATTATCCGCCCCTCCTACACCATGGGCGGCTCGGGTGGCGGCGTGGCCTACAACAAGGAGGAGTTCGACGAGATCTGCCAGCGCGGCTTCGAGCTCTCCAACAACCACGAGCTGCTGATCGACGAGTCGCTGCTGGGCTGGAAGGAATACGAGATGGAGGTCGTTCGCGACAAGAACGACAACTGCATCATCATCTGCGCGATCGAGAACTTCGATCCGATGGGCATCCATACCGGCGACTCGATCACCGTGGCCCCGGCGCAGACGCTGACCGACAAGGAATACCAGATCATGCGCGACGCCTCGCTGGCGGTGCTGCGCGAGATCGGTGTCGAGACCGGCGGCTCCAACGTGCAGTTCGGCATCGATCCGGACACCGGGCGGATGGTGGTCATCGAGATGAACCCGCGGGTGTCGCGCTCCTCGGCACTGGCCTCCAAGGCGACCGGCTTCCCGATCGCCAAGATCGCTGCCAAGCTAGCGGTGGGCTACACCCTGGACGAACTCTCGAACGATATCACCGGCGGCAAGACCCCGGCCTCCTTCGAGCCGGCGATCGACTACGTGGTCACCAAGATCCCGCGCTTCACCTTCGAGAAGTTCCCCCAGGCCAACGACCGCCTGACCACCCAGATGAAGTCGGTGGGCGAGGTGATGGCGATCGGCCGCACCTTCCAGGAGTCGCTGCACAAGGCATTGCGCGGGCTGGAAACCGGCAACGACGGGCTCGATCCCAAGATCACTGAGTTCACTGAGGCCAATCTGGCGCTGATCAAGGGCGAGCTGCAGGCCGCCGGCGCCGAGCGCATCTTCTTCATCGCCGACGCCATGCGCGCCGGGATGAGCGTCGACGAGATATTCGCGCTGACCAACATCGACCGCTGGTTCCTGGTCCAGCTCGAGGATCTGGTGCGCACCGAGCAATTGCTGGGCAGGCGCTCGCTGGGCGAGCTGGACGGCCCCGCGCTGTTCCGCCTGAAGCGCAAGGGCTTCTCCGATGCGCGGTTGTCCAGGCTGCTCGGCGTTTCCGAGAAGGAGTTCCGCAGGACCCGCCAGAAGGCCGGCATCCGCCCGGTCTACAAGCGCGTCGATACCTGCGCGGCGGAGTTCGCCTCGCACACCGCCTACATGTACTCCACCTACGAGGAGGAGTGCGAGGCCGAGCCCAGCGATCGCCAGAAGATCATGGTGCTGGGTGGCGGGCCCAATCGCATCGGTCAGGGCATCGAGTTCGACTACTGTTGCGTGCACGCCGCGCTGGCGATGCGCGAGGACGGCTACGAGACCATCATGGTCAACTGCAATCCGGAAACCGTCTCCACCGACTACGACACCTCGGATCGTCTCTACTTCGAGCCGGTGACCCTGGAAGACGTGCTGGAGATCGCCGACAAGGAGCGTCCGGTCGGGGTGATCGTGCAGTTCGGCGGTCAGACGCCGCTCAAGCTGGCCCGCGAGCTCGAGGCCGCGGGCGTGCCGATCATCGGCACCACACCGGACGCCATCGATCGTGCCGAGGACCGCGAGCGCTTCCAGCAGATGATCGACAAGCTCCGTCTCAAGCAGCCCCCCAACGCCACCGCGCGCAGCTTCGAGGACGCCTTCGCCAAGGCCGAGCGGATCGGCTACCCGCTGGTGGTGCGGCCGAGTTACGTGCTGGGTGGGCGGGCCATGGAGATCGTCTACGACGCCTCCGAGCTCGAGAATTACATGACCCACGCGGTCAAGGTCTCCAACGACTCGCCGGTGCTGCTCGACCATTTCCTCAATGCGGCGATCGAGATCGACATCGACGCGGTCTCCGACGGGACGCAGGTGGTGATCGGCGGCATCATGCAACATATCGAGCAGGCCGGCGTGCACTCCGGCGATTCCGCCTGCTCGCTGCCGCCCTATTCCTTGCCTGCCGAGGTGCAGGACGCGATGCGCGACCAGGTCAAGCGCATGGCCATCGAGCTCAACGTGGTGGGCCTGATGAACGTCCAACTGGCCTGGCAGGACGGCGAAATCTACGTCATCGAGGTCAACCCGCGCGCTTCACGCACCGTGCCGTTTGTCTCCAAGTGCATCGGCATCTCGCTGGCGCAGATCGCGGCGCGCTGCATGGCCGGCACGACGCTCGCCGAGCAGGGCTTCACCGACGAGCTGATCCCCGGCTACTACAGCGTCAAGGAGGCGGTGTTCCCGTTCAACAAGTTCCCCAGCGTCGACCCGATCCTGTCGCCGGAGATGAAATCCACCGGCGAGGTGATGGGCTCGGGCGCGACCTTCGCCGAGGCCTTCTACAAGGCGCAGCTGGGCGCCGGCGAGGCGATTCCGCCGCTGACCGGCGAGCGCACCGCCTTCCTGTCGGTGCGTAACCCGGACAAGGCCGGCGTTATCGAGGTTGCGCAATCTCTGCTAGCATTAGGATTTGATCTGATCGCTACCCGCGGTACCGCCCAGGCGCTCGACGAGGCCGGCTTGCCGGTCACGGCCGTCAACAAGGTCTTCGAGGGGCGTCCGCATATCGTCGACATGATCAAGAACGACGACGTGGCCTACATCGTCAATACCACCGAAGGCCGTCAGGCGATCAACGATTCCTCCGTGATCCGTCGCACCGCACTTGCCCACAAGGTCCCCTACGCCACCACGCTGGCCGGGGCGCGCGCCGTTTGCATGGCGCTCGAGTATGGCAATGAAATTACCGTGCGGCGGCTTCAGGAACTGCATGCAGGAGCAGGCACATGAACAAGGTCCCGATGACCGTCGCAGGCGAGCAGCGCCTGCGTGAAGAGCTCAATCAGCTCAAGGGAGTGGAACGTCCTCGGGTGATCAACGCCATCGCCGAGGCGCGCGAACATGGCGATCTCAAGGAAAACGCCGAATACCATGCCGCCCGGGAACAGCAAGGCTTCATCGAGGGGCGCATCCAGGAGATCGAGTCCAAGCTGTCGGCCTCGCAGGTGATCGACGTCACCAGGATGCCCAGGACCGGCAAGGTGATCTTCGGCGTCACCGTCGAGTTGATCAATCTGGATAACGACGAAGAGGTGCGTTATCAGATCGTCGGCGAGGACGAGGCCGACATCAAGGCCGGCAAGGTTTCGGTGACCTCGCCGATCGCGCGGGCGCTGATCGGCAAGGAAGAGGGCGACGTGGTGGGCGTCAGAACGCCCCGCGGCGACGTCGAGTACGAGATCTCGAGCGTCGAGCATCTCTGAGCTACGAGCTACGAGCTACGAGCTACGAGCTAAAAACGCTAGCGACGTCGCTGGCGTTTTTCGTTGCGGGGATTCTGCTTTTCGCGGCTCGCGACTTAGCGCCGCCCGTGGTGCTCCTCGAAGCGGGTAATGTTCGAGAGCTTGGCCTTGGCCTTGGGATTGTGGCGATACAGCAGCGCCATCTTGCCGATCGTCTGGACGAGTTCGGCGCCGCTGTCGCTGGCCAGCTGCTCGGCGAGCGCGTTGCGCTCGTCGCGTTCTGCGATGGCGATCTTGACCTTGACCAGCTCATGATCGTTCAGCGCGCGCTTGAGCTCGCCCACCACGCCTTCCGTGACGCCGTTGTCGGCGACCGTCACCAGCGGCGAAAGATGATGGCCGATGCTGCGAAATGCTTTCTTTTGTGCCTGTGACAAGCTCATGGTATCGTGATCGTTCCGGTTGGCGTGCGTAGGAGCGGCGGGTGCGGTCGGCGACGGTTCGTTCGTGTCGCGTCCACTGAACGCGCCATGGTAAGGCGAAAGACGGGCGATGCAAAGCGCTTCGCCGGATTGCCCCCACTCGCTGGTCCCTCGCTGCCATATTCCCCGCTTTCGAACGACCCATCCGCCGGATGGATGATCCAGGTGATCGTGTGGCCCGAAGCACTTCCAGCAGAAGCACTCCCGGCAAGAGCCCCTCAAGCAAGGGCGCGGTCGGCAAGAGCAAGACCGGCTGGCTCAAGGAACATTTCGACGATCAGTACGTGCAGCGCTCATGGCAGGACGGCTACCGTTCGCGAGCCAGCTACAAGCTGCTCGAACTCGACGCCAAGGACCGTCTCTTCAAGCCCGGCATGACGGTGGTCGACCTGGGTGCCGCGCCCGGCGGCTGGAGCCAGGTGGCCGCCGAGAGGGTGATGCCGGGAGGTGCGGTGATCGCCTCCGACATTCTCGAGATGGACGCGCTGGCCGACGTCGCGTTCATTCAGGGCGACTTCACCGAGGAGTCGGTGCTCGAGGCGATTCTCGCCGAGCTGGGCGGGCGCCCGGTGGATTTGATCATTTCCGATATGGCGCCCAACATGAGCGGTATGGCCGCCATCGACCAGCCCAAAGCGATGTATCTGGTCGAGCTGGCACTCGATCTGGCCCGTCAGACACTGAGTCCGGGCGGGCGGCTGCTGATCAAGGTCTTTCAGGGCGAAGGCTTCGATGGCTTCCTCGATGACCTGCGCGGCAGCTTCGCCAGGGTGATGACTCGCAAGCCGGAGGCCTCGCGCGCCCGTTCGCGGGAAGTGTATCTCCTGGCGGATGGATTCAAGCGCTGAGCTTGCAAAGCTGGTGGTACGCCCCCATTTGAGGTGTAGAGTCAGCGATGGGCATGCTTGGCAGACAGATTGATTCAATGAGGGTATTCCCTTGAACGATATGGCGAAGAACCTGATCTTGTGGTTGATCATCGCGGCCGTCCTGCTGACGGTGTTCAACAATTTCAGTGTCGACAATACCTCGCAGACGACGGTGAACTACTCCCAGTTCGTCGAGCAGGTGCAGCAAGGGCAGGTGCGCTCGGTCACCATCGATGGCTATACCATTACCGGTGAGCGTTCCGACGGCTCGCAATTCCAGACGATCCGTCCCGCCGCGCAGGATCCCAAGCTGATGGACGATCTGCTGGCCAACGACGTCAGCGTGACCGGCAAGCAGCCCGAGGAGCAGAGCCTCTGGACGCGGCTGCTGATCGCCAGCTTCCCGATCCTGATCATCCTCGCCATCTTTTTGTTCTTCATGCGACAGATGCAGGGCGGTGCCGGCGGCAAGGGCGGGCCGATGAGCTTCGGCAAGTCCAAGGCCAAGCTTCTGACCAACGATCAGGTCAAGACCACGTTCGCCGATGTCGCCGGTTGCGACGAGGCCAAGGAGGAGGTCGAGGAGCTGGTCGACTTCCTCAAGGATCCCAGCAAGTTCCAGCGTCTGGGCGGGCAGATTCCGCGCGGCGTGCTGATGGTCGGCCCTCCGGGTACCGGCAAGACGCTGCTGGCCAAGTCCATCGCCGGCGAAGCCAAGGTGCCGTTCTTCTCGATCTCGGGTTCCGATTTCGTCGAGATGTTCGTCGGCGTCGGCGCCTCGCGCGTGCGTGACATGTTCGAGCAAGCCAAGAAGCAGGCGCCGTGCATCATCTTCATCGACGAGATCGACGCCGTGGGCCGCTCGCGCGGCGCCGGCATGGGCGGCGGCAACGACGAACGCGAGCAGACTCTCAACCAGTTGCTGGTCGAGATGGATGGCTTCGAGGCCAACGAGGGCATCATCGTGATCGCCGCCACCAACCGGCCCGACGTGCTCGACCCGGCGCTGACGCGTCCGGGACGTTTCGACCGTCAGGTGGTCGTGGGGCTGCCGGATATCCGCGGTCGCGAGCATATCCTCGGCGTGCACCTGCGCAAGGTGCCGCTCGGCGAGGACGTCAAGCCGAGCATCATCGCGCGCGGTACGCCGGGCTTTTCCGGCGCCGATCTGGCCAACCTGGTCAACGAGGCGGCACTGTTCGCGGCGCGGCGCAACCGCCGGCTGGTCGGCATGGAAGAGCTCGAGCTGGCCAAGGACAAGATCATGATGGGTGCCGAGCGCAAGTCCATGGTCATGACCGAGAAGGAAAAGCTCAATACCGCTTATCACGAGTCGGGGCACGCGATCATCGGCCTGTTGATGCCCGAGCACGACCCCGTCTACAAGGTCACCATCATTCCGCGTGGCCGTGCGCTGGGCGTCACCATGTTCTTGCCGGAGGAAGACCGCTTCAGTCTGTCCCGTCAGCAGATCATCAGCCAGATCTGTTCGCTGTTCGGCGGTCGTCTCGCCGAAGAGATGACGCTGGGCCCGAACGGGGTGACGACCGGCGCTTCCAACGACATCAAGCGGGCTACCGAGCTGGCGCACAACATGGTCGCCAAGTGGGGGCTATCTGCCGAGATGGGGCCGATCATGTACGACGAGGACGAGTCGCATCAGTTCCTCGGCGCCCCGGGCCAGGGCGGCGGCAAGCTCAAGTCCGGCGAGACTACCACCCGGCTCGACAAGGAAGTGCGGCGGATTATCGACGAATGCTACACCCAGGCCAAGCAGTTGCTCGAGGACAATCGCGACAAGCTCGATGTCATGGCCGAGGCGCTGATGCAGTACGAGACCATCGATGCCGAGCAGCTCAGGGACATCATCGAAGGGCGCAAGCCGCGTCCGCCCAAGGATTGGGGCAACAGCGATGATTCGGGTGGCGGTTCGCCGATAGCCGACGCCCGTCCCGAGGCTGACGAAGACGGCGGTGAAGACGAGGGCGAGCGGCCGAGCCGCAAGCCGTCCGATCCGTTGGGTGGCCCGGCCGGTCACTGAGCCCGCCTGTCTGCCGACAACAAGATGTTCTGTGCAAGGCGCCCACGCGGCGCCTTGCAGCGTTTAGAATGGGCCATTACAGTGATCGTTTCTGTCGACAAGTCCTGCCATGAGCCACTCCATGAAGAACCGCGAGGGGAATGCCATGTTGTCGTGCGGTCGTCACCGCCTCGATATCTCCTACCCACGGGTGATGGGCATCCTCAATGTCACGCCGGATTCATTCTCGGATGGCGGCAATTTCAATGTGCTCGATGCAGCCCTTGAGCATGCGCAAACGATGCTCGCCCAGGGCGCGGCGGTCATCGATGTCGGTGGCGAGTCGACGCGCCCCGGTGCCGCGACGGTATCGGAGCAGCAGGAGCTGGATCGGGTGGTGCCCGTTGTCGAGGCGCTGGTGCGCGAGCTCGACGCGCTGGTCTCGGTGGATACCAGCAACCCGGCGGTGATGCGCGAGGTGATCGGTCGCGGTGCGGGGATGATCAACGACGTCCGCTCGTTGCGCCGTCCCGGCGCGCTGGAAGTGGCGGCAGCCAGCGGTTTGCCGATATGCCTGATGCACATGGTCGGCGAGCCGGGCGACATGCAAACGGCGACTGACTATGCTGAGCCTATCGAGCAGGCCGTCGCCGATTTTCTCAAGGCGCGGATCGCCGAATGCGAGCGGGCCGGCATACGCCGCGAGCGGCTGATCCTCGATCCGGGGTTCGGCTTCGCCAAGACCGTCGGCCAGAATCTGCGCCTGCTCAATAGACTGGATACGCTCGGCGACTTCGACTTGCCGTTGCTCGCCGGGATGTCGCGCAAGAGCATGATCGGCAAGGTGCTCGACCGTCCGGTCGAGGAGCGCCTGCCGGGCGGTCTGGCGCTGGTTTCCCTGGCGGTCGAGCGTGGCGCTCGGTTGCTGCGCGTTCACGATGTAGGGCCCAGCGTGGATGCCATCAACATGACCTGGGCCGTGCTACAGGAAGATGCTGACCGATGACGCGACGTTACTTCGGGACCGACGGTATTCGTGGCACCGTCGGGGAGTACCCGATTACCGCCGACTTCATGCTCAAGTTGGGCTGGGCCATGGGGTGCGTGCTGGAGCGCAAGAACCGCAACGCCAAGGTGCTGATCGGCAAGGATACGCGGATTTCCGGGTACATGTTCGAGTCGGCCCTGGAGGCCGGTCTCTCGGCGGCCGGTGTCGATGTCGCGCTGCTCGGGCCGATGCCGACCCCGGGGATCGCCTACCTGACCCGGACCTTCCGCGCCGATGCCGGGATCGTCATTTCGGCTTCGCACAATGCCTTCCAGGACAACGGCATCAAGTTCTTTTCGGCCGAGGGCACCAAGCTGCCCGATGCCATCGAGGCATGTATCGAGGATGAGCTCGACAAACCCCTCGAGACGGTGTCGGCGGACCGCCTGGGCAAGGCCGTGCGGATCAGCGATGCGGCGGGCCGCTACATCGAGTTCTGCAAGTCGACGGTGCCCAAGCGGCTGACCCTCGCGGGGCTCAAGGTCGTGCTCGACTGCGCCCATGGGGCGACCTATCACATCGCCCCCAGCGTGTTTCGCGAACTGGGCGCCGACGTCAGCCTGCTGGGCGTCAGCCCCGACGGGCTCAACATCAATCAGCAGGTAGGCTCGACGCATCCGGCGCCGCTGCGCGCGGCGGTAATCGAGCGGGGCGCCGACATCGGCGTGGCCTTCGACGGCGACGGCGATCGAGTGATCCTGGTCGATAGCGACGGGCGTGAGATCGATGGTGACGACATCCTCTATATCATCGCCCGCGATCGTCACGAGCGCGGCGTGTTGGGCGGTGGCGTGGTCGGCACGCTGATGAGCAATTTCGGTCTGGCCGCGGCCATGGAGTCGCTGGGCATTCCCTTCGAGCGGGCCAAGGTCGGCGACCGCTATGTCATGGAGTGCCTGGAGGCCAAAGGCTGGCAATTGGGCGGCGAGTCTTCCGGTCACATCGTCTGCAGCCATGTGCAGAGCACCGGCGACGGCATCGTCTCGGCACTGCAGGTACTGACGATCATGGTTTCCCGCGGCTGCTCGCTGACCGCGTTGCTCGACGGCTTCGAGAAGGCGCCGCAGGCGCTGGTCAACGTGCGGCTCACCGAGGGCGCCGACAAGCAGGCGCTGCTCGACAGCGAGGCATTGCGCCGCTCGGTGGCCGCCGTGGAAGGCGAACTCGGCGACTCGGGGCGAGTGTTGCTGCGCGCTTCGGGGACCGAGCCGCTGATCCGAGTGATGGTTGAAGGGCGTCCGCGCTTCGATGTCGCGGCCTTGGCACAGCGCATCGCCGTGGATGTCGAGACGCTCATGGCCTGAGGCGCGATGCCGGTTGTCTTGGCCGGGCCGCTCCTATACCATCTTGCACCACTCCGAGAAAGGGGCTCACCATGCGCATGCCGCTGATCGCCGGCAATTGGAAGATGAACGGATCCCTGACGCTGATCGAGCAGTTCGGCGAGGCCTTCGCGGCGGCCGAGCTATCGTCCTCGGTGGAAGTGGCCCTGTTGCCGCCGTTTCCCTATCTGCCGGCCGCGCAGGCAGCCCTCGGCGCGACGCCGGTGGTGCTCGGCGCGCAGACGCTGAACCCGGCGCACTCCGGGGCGCATACCGGGGAAGTCAGTGGTCGGATGCTCAAGGAATTTGGCGTCGAGTATGCCCTGGTCGGTCATTCCGAACGGCGTCAACTATACCGCGAAGCCGACGAGGCGGTCTACGACCGCCTGCTGGCGGCACTCAGCGCGGATATCCGGCCTATCCTGTGCGTCGGCGAGACGCTCGAGGAGCGCGATGCCGGCCGAACCCGCGATGTCGTGCTGCGTCAAGTGGGCCATGTCATGGCGAGGCTGGATCCGCAGCAGCGCACTCGGGTGACGATCGCCTACGAGCCGGTGTGGGCCATCGGCAGCGGTCGCACAGCCACGCCCGAGCAGGCCCAGGAGGTCCTGGCGGCGATTCGCGAGTATCAGGCCGGCTTCGACCGCGAATTGGCGGCCGGACTGCGCTTGCTCTACGGCGGCAGCATGAATGCCGGCAACGCGGCTGAATTGTTGTCTCAGCCCGATATCGACGGCGGCCTGGTGGGCGGAGCTTCGCTCAAGGTCGACGATTTTATAGCCATCTGTCAGTCAGCAGGTTAACCATGCAAGCCATCCTTCTCATGATTCATGTGGCGCTCGCCATCGCGCTGGTCGCGCTCATTCTGCTGCAGCAGGGTAAAGGCGCCGAGGCCGGCGCCTCCTTCGGGGGGGGGGCCTCGCAGACCGTCTTCGGCTCGCGCGGCAGCAGCAGCTTCCTGGCCACGCTCACCGGGGTGCTGGCAGCGGCCTTCTTCGTGACCTCGCTGGGCCTGGCTTACCTGGCTTCTTCCCAGGCCGATAGCGCGCCGGACGTGGGTATTCCCGACGCCGAGGTGATCGAACAGCAGAAAACGGTACCGACCCTTGACGACAGCAGCAATCAGCAGGATAATGCTGCGCCAGCCCTCGAGGAAGAAGGACAGTGATAGTCCGGTCTGATGATCGAGTAGCAGCAAGATAAACCAAGCGGAATCTTTCGAGGATGAAATGCTTGGTCTTGAACGGAAGGCAGTCGCAGGATTTATTCTGCCTCTTGTTCGCCCCTGATGCCGAAGTGGTGGAATTGGTAGACACGCTATCTTGAGGGGGTAGTGGCCTTATGGTCGTGGGGGTTCAAGTCCCCCCTTCGGCACCACCTGAGCGCCCCAGCAAGCGGTGCTCGGGAGCACGATTGGCTGGACATGGCGATCTGCTCGTTTCCTTGACCGGAGCGCGAGCGAGTTCCTATAATCGCCAACCTATGATGCGGGGTGGAGCAGTCTGGTAGCTCGTCGGGCTCATAACCCGAAGGTCGTCGGTTCAAATCCGGCCCCCGCTACCAAGTTTGTTGTGAAAGGCCCCTTCCTATGAAGGGGCTTTTTGTTAGCAGCCTGATTTTGGCCATCTGAGTTGTTGACACTAATGCCAATCAGCCACCTAGCTTTCCTCTTTACTCCTGGGTCAGGTGCCTGATGCAACTGCTGTAGGAGCCTTCGTCTGTGGCAAACAAGCACGCTGCGCTGAACGCACTCATCGAGCCGGTGGTCACGGCCATGGGCTTTGAACTCTGGGGGATCGAGCTTTTGCCCCAGGGCAAGCAGTCCCGGCTGGTGGTGTACATCGACAGCCCGGTGGGCATCACGGTCGATCACTGTGCCGACGTCAGTCGTCAGATCAGCGGGGTACTCGATGTCGAGGATCCAATTCCCGGCAAGTATCAGCTCGAGGTGTCGTCACCCGGCATGGATCGCCCCTTGTTTGATCTTGAGCAGTTCGCGCGCTTCAAGGGGTATCAGGTATCCCTGCGCTTGCGGGCGCCGTTCGAAGGGCGTCGCAAGTTCAAGGGGTTGCTGGCGGGCGTCGAGAATGACGAGGTGCTGCTGCAGCTGGACGGCGAAGAGTACTGCTTTCCCATCGATGGCATTGAACAGGCGCGGATCGTGCCGCAGTTCGGTGCATGAGGACTGGTTTTCTGGCGAGGCTTAAGGCATGAGCAAAGAGATTCTGCTGGTCGTTGATGCGATCTCGAACGAAAAGGGTGTACCCCGCGACGTTATCTTCGGCGCGGTCGAGGCGGCATTGGCCAGCGCATCACGCAAGCGTTTCGAAGGTCAGGAAGCGAGCGTACGCGTGCAGATCGATCGCGCCACCGGCGACTACGAGACGTTTCGTCGCTGGGCGGTAGTCGAGGACGATGACTTCGAGAATCCGGATGCCGAAATCAAGCAGTCGTACGCCGAGAGGCGCGACCCGCCGTTGACGCTCGGCGATGTGGTCGAGGAGCGCATCGAGAACGCCGCCTTCGGGCGCATCGCGGCACAGACCGCCAAGCAGGTCATCGTGCAGAAGGTTCGCGAGGCCGAGCGTGCCGAGATCGTGCGGCACTACGCCGAGCGTGAAGGTGAGTTGATCGCCGGCATCGTCAAGAAGACTACCCGCGATGGGCTGATCATCGACCTGGGCGACAACGCCGAGGGCTTCCTGCCGCGCAGCGAGATGATTCCCGGCGAGCGTTACCGGCTCAACGAGCGGGTCCGCGCGCTGTTGTGGAAGGTCGACGCCGAAGCCCGCGGCTCGCAACTGATCCTGACCCGCACGCGTCCCGAGCTGATCATCGAACTGTTCAAGATCGAGGTGCCGGAAATCGCCGAGCAGCTCATCGAGATCAAGGGCGCGGCTCGCGACCCGGGGTCGCGGGCCAAGATCGCGGTCAAGACCAACGACAAGCGCATCGACCCGGTCGGCGCCTGCGTCGGGATGCGCGGTTCCCGCGTCCAGGCGGTATCCAACGAACTGCGCAACGAGCGCGTGGATATCATCCTCTGGGACGACAACCCGGCCCAACTGGTGATCAATGCCATGGCGCCGGCGGATGTGGCCTCGATTCTCGTCGACGAGGATACCCACGCCATGGACGTGGCGGTCGCCGAGGACAATCTGGCCCAGGCCATCGGCCGCAGCGGGCAGAACGTTCGCCTGGCCAGCGAGCTGACAGGCTGGGCGCTCAATGTAATGACCGAAGACGAGGCTGAAGGCAAGCGCGAGCAGGAAGTCGACACGCTGGTCGAGTACTTCATCAATCATCTCGAGATCGATGATGAGCTGGCCCGGATACTGGTCGACGAAGGCTTCACTTCGCTCGAGGAGATCGCCTACGTACCGCTCGAGGAAATGCTGGAGATCGAAGAATTCGACGAGGACCTGGTAGAGGAGTTGCGCGCACGCGCAAAAGATGAGCTGTTGAACCTGGCAATCGCTTCCGAAGAGGCACTCGACGGCGCTCAGCCCGCCGAGGATCTCCTCGAGATGGACGGCATGGATCGTCACCTGGCCTTCACTCTGGCCAGTCGTGGCATCGTCACCATGGAAGACCTTGCCGAACAATCTGTCGATGACCTCAAGGACATCGAGGATGTAGACGAAGAGCGCGCCGCGGCACTGATCATGACCGCCCGTGCGCCCTGGTTCGAGAGTCAAGAGTAACTAGGTCACGGGCTCAGGAGGGTCGTAATGGCAGAGATGACAGTTAAGGATTTTGCAGCCAAGGTGGGGCGTGAGGCGCCCCGCCTGCTGGAACAGATGCAGGAAGCCGGGCTTCCCCACAAGGCGGAAGGCGACGCGGTGTCCGAAGAGGACAAGCAACGCCTGCTCGACCACCTCACTCAGAGTCATGGCGGCGGCCAGGTACCGAAGAATCGCGTCACCCTGACACGCAAGACCAAGAGTCGCATTCGCTCGGGCGACGGTCGCGGCAAGTCGATCGAGGTTTCCGTCCGCAAGAAGCGTACCTACGTCAAGCGCGAGGAAGCCGAGGAGCCGGCGGCGCAGGCCCCCGAACAGGGCCCGCGTCAGCTGGTCGGCGACATGGCCGATGCCTCTCAGGCGCGCGAACAGGCGGAGCGTGAGGCCCAGGCCAAGGCCGCCGAGGCTCAGCCGGACGTTTCGGGCGCCGCCGCGTCGGGCGCCACTGCGTCGGGCGTCGAGGTCCCGGCAACGTCCGATAACAGCGCCCAGGCGGAAACTACCGCGCCGGCCGCCGACGAGATCCGCTCCGAGCAGGATCTTGCCGCTGGCGAGCCGCCTGCGGAGCCGATCGTCGAGGCACCGCCCAAGGAGCCGCGCAGCGACAACCGCCGCGCCAATCCCAAGAAGGCCGCCGCCAAGAAGGATCGCGACACCAGTCGTGACGAAGATCGCGAGGAGCGCGCCGAGCGCCGTCGCGGTGGCGGCAAGAAGGTCAAGCGTGCCGAGCGGCGTGGTAGCCGGCGCGGCGGCCGCGACAGCGGCGGCGGTGGCAAGCACAGCTTCCAGCGTCCGACCCAGCCGATCGTGCGCGAGGTGGCGATCCCCGAGTCGATCAGCGTCGCCGATCTGGCCGACAAGATGGCGATCAAGGCCAACGAAGTCATCAAGGCCATGTTCACCATGGGCGCGGCGGTGACCATCAACCAGACCATCGACCAGGACACCGCGGCGATCGTCGTCGAGGAGATGGGCCACAAGCCCAAGCTGGTCAAGGACGACGCGCTGGAGACCGAAGTCCTCGAGGGCATTTCCTACGAGGGCGAGGAGATCACGCGTTCGCCGGTGGTCACGGTGATGGGTCATGTCGACCACGGCAAGACCTCGCTGCTCGACTTCATCCGGCGCACCAAGGTCGCCACTGGCGAGGCCGGCGGCATCACCCAGCACATCGGCGCCTACCACGTCGAGGATCAGCACGGCGGCGTGACGTTCCTCGACACCCCGGGCCACGCGGCGTTCACCGCCATGCGTGCCCGCGGCGCCCAGGCGACCGACGTGGTCATCCTGGTGGTCGCGGCCGACGACGGCGTGATGCCGCAGACCATCGAGGCGGTCGAGCACGCCAAGGCGGCCGAAGTGCCGCTGGTGGTCGCGGTCAACAAGATCGACAAGCAGGGCGCCGATCCCGACCGGGTCAAGAACGAGCTGTCCCAGCACGGCGTGATCTCCGAAGAGTGGGGCGGCGATACCCAGTTCGTGCACGTCTCGGCGAAGACCGGCGAAGGCATCGATGCCCTGCTCGAGGCGGTATTGCTGGTCTCCGAGGTGCTCGAGCTCAAGGCCGTTCCCGCGGCGCCCGGCAAGGGCGTGGTGGTCGAGTCGCGGCTTGACAAGGGGCGCGGCCCGGTGGCCACCGTGCTGGTCCAGAACGGCACCCTGAAGAAGGGCGACATCGTGCTGGCCGGCCTGCACTACGGCCGCGTTCGCGCGCTGACCAACGAGCTCGGCAAGCAGGTCGACGAAGCCGGCCCGGCGATGCCGGTGGAGATCCAGGGCCTGGACGGCACGCCCGAAGCCGGCGAGGACTTCATGGTCCTGGCCGACGACAAGAAGGCCCGCGAAGTCGCCAACTTCCGTCAGGGCAAGTACCGCGAGGTGCGTCTGGCGCGTCAGCAGAAGGCCAAGCTCGAGAACATGTTCTCGCAGATGGGCCAGGACGAGGTGGCCAAGGTCAATATCGTCCTCAAGGTCGACGTGCAGGGCTCGCTGGAAGCGATCCGCGGGGCGCTCGAGGAGCTCTCCACCGGCGAGGTCGAAGTCGCCGTGGTGTCCTCCGGGGTCGGCGGCATCACCGGCACCGATGCCAACCTGGCGCTGGCCTCCGACGCCATTCTGGTCGGCTTCAACGTGCGTGCCGACGCCGCCGCGCGCGAGATCGTCGAGCGCGAAGGGCTGGACCTGCGCTACTACAGCGTCATCTACCAGTTGGTGGATGAAGTCAAGCAGGCGATGAGCGGCATGCTGGCGCCGGAGTGGAAGGAAGAGATCGTCGGTATCGCCGAGGTCCGCGACGTCTTCCGCGCGCCCAAGATCGGCTCGGTGGCCGGCTGCATGGTCGTCGAGGGTAGCGTCCATCGCCACAAGAAGATCCGCGTGTTGCGCGACAACGTGGTCATCTACGAGGGCGAGCTGGAATCGCTGCGCCGCTTCAAGGACGACGTCAGCGAAGTGCGCAACGGCATGGAGTGCGGTATCGGCGTCAAGAACTACAACGACGTCCAGGTCGGCGACAAGATCGAGGTCTTCGATCAGGTCAAGGTCGAGCGCAGCCTGTGACGAATGGTATGTCGACGCCGATGACGCAGCGAGGAGAGTGAGCCGATGCGCGAGTTCAAGCGTACCGACCGGGTGGCCGACCAGCTCCAGCAGGAGTTGGCGGTGCTCATCCAGCGCGAGATCAAGGACCCGCGGCTGGGCATGGTCACCGTCAGTGGCGTGACCGTCAGCCGCGACCTGGGCTACGCCGACGTCTATGTCACCCTGTTGGGCGACGACGAGCCTGAGCGGATCAAGGAGAACCTCGCGGTACTCAAGCGTGCCGGGGGGTTTCTGCGCAGCCAGATCGCACGCCGGATCAAGCTGCGCCACGTGCCGGAACTGCGCTTTCACTTCGATGAGAGCGTGGTTCGCGGACACAAGCTGTCGTCGCTGATCGACGAGGCGGTCGAGACCGACCGGGCGCGTCACGGCGATGTGGCCGAGGGCGACGAACCGGAAGGCCAACGCTGATGGCGCGTCGTCGCCGCGGCCTGCCGATCGATGGCGTGCTGTTGCTGGACAAGCCCCGGGGCGTGTCCAGCAACCATGCCCTGCAGCGTGTACGCCGGCTTTACCAGGCGCAGAAGGCGGGGCATACCGGCACGCTGGATCCGATGGCCACCGGGCTGTTGCCGGTGTGCTTCGGCGAGGCGACCAAGTTCTCGTCGCAGCTGCTCGAGGCCGACAAGGTCTACCGCACCTACGTGCGACTCGGCGAGATCACCGACACCGGCGATGCCGACGGCGAGGTGATCGAGCGGCGTCCGGTACCGGCACTCGAGGCGGCCGACATCGAACGGGTGCTGGGCGATTTCCGCGGCGAGATCGAGCAGATCCCGCCGATGCATTCGGCGCTCAAGCATCAAGGCAAGCCGCTTTATCAACTGGCCCGCGAGGGCAAGACGATTGCGCGTGCGCCGCGCCGCGTGACGGTTTACGATACGCGGCTGATCGGCCGCGAGCCGGCGGGCTTCGAGTTGGAAGTCGCCTGCAGCAAGGGCACCTACATTCGTACGCTGGCCGGGGACATCGGTACGGCGCTGGGCTGCGGGGCGCATATCAGTGCGCTGCGCCGGCTCAAGACCGGGCCCTTTAAGGCCGCTGACATGTTCGACTTCGCGACCCTGGAGGCCGGGCTGACGGATGGCGGGCACCAAGCGTTGTTGCCGATGGACGTGCTGGTTGCGCATCTGCCGCGTCTGGACGTCGATGACGCCACCGCGCAGCGCGTGCTTCATGGCCAGCGGGCGCCTGTTGATACCATCGGGCTGACCAACGACAGCCTGGTTAGACTCTATCGCGATGCGGCCTTTCTGGGCCTGGTCGCGGTAACGGCGGCAGGGGAGATCGCTCCGCGCCGCCTGGTCGCCGCCGCCTGACCGCGGCTGGCGGCTCTCGCCACTGGGATTTAAGTGGCGCGACCCTGGAGACTGCAAATATGCGTGGTCTCCGACATTCAATGCTCAGGCATATTGCTTACTGGAGAGACAGATGGCTTTGACCGCTGAAAAGAAGGCCGAGATCGTCAACGAATACGGCCGTGGTGACAACGACACCGGTTCCCCCGAGGTTCAGGTGGCGCTGTTGAGTGCCAACATCGATGGCCTGCAGTCGCACTTCAAGACCAACAAGCAGGACCACCACTCGCGTCGTGGCCTGATCCGCATGGTCAACCAGCGCCGCAAGCTGCTCGACTACCTCAAGCGCAAGGATCTGGGGCGCTACCAGTCGCTGATCCAGCGTCTGGGCCTGCGTCGCTAAGCAAGGCCTGTCCGCGGATGATGATGAACAAGCAACCCCTCGGGGTTGCTTGTTCTTTTATGGGGGTGCGGTAGCCCTTGACCCCGTGAACTCCTAAAATGGTCGCCGAGTCAAAAAGACCCCAACATGAAACAGACAAGTTGAAGGAAGTCACCGTGAATCCGGTCAAAAAGACATTCCAGTACGGTCAGAGCACCGTCACCCTCGAAACCGGGCGCATCGCCCGTCAGGCCACCGGCGCCGTGCAGGTCACCATGGACGGCGCGGTGGTGCTGTGCACCGTGGTCGCCAGGAAGGACATCAAGCCGGGGCAGGACTTCTTCCCGCTGGCGGTGTTCTATCAGGAAAAGACCTACTCGGTGGGCAAGATCCCCGGTGGCTTCTTCAAGCGCGAAGGCCGTCCGACCGAGAAGGAAACGCTGACCTCGCGGCTGATCGACCGGCCGATTCGCCCGCTGTTTCCCAAGGGCTTCATGAACGAAGTCCAGGTCGTCTGCACCGTGCTCTCCGCCGATCGTAACCAGGACCCGGACATCGCCGCGATGCTCGGCACCTCGGCGGCGCTGGCGATCTCCGGCGTGCCGTTCAGCGGGCCGATCGGCGCCGCACGGGTGGCCTTCAGCGAAGATCGCGGCTACTTCCTCAACCCCAGCGTCGAGGAACTGGCGGTCTCCGAGCTGGACATGGTCGTCGCCGGTACCGACAAGGCCGTGCTGATGGTTGAATCCGAGGCCAAGGAACTGCTCGAGGACGAGATGCTCGGCGCGGTGCTCTACGGTCACCAGGAAATGCAGGTGGCGATCAGCGCGATCAACGAGTTCGTCGCCGAGGCCGGCAAGCCCAAGTGGGACTGGCAGCCGGCGACGGAAAACGCTGCACTCAAGGAGGCGCTGGCCAGCGGCTTCGAGAGCCAGGTCGGCGAAGCCTACCGGATCACCGACAAGATGGCGCGTCAGGATGCCCTCGGCGAACTCAAGCGTCAGGCGGTGGAGCAGCTGTCCGGCGATGGTGAAGGTCAGTTTGATGCCGACGAGGTGGGTGGCGCCTTCGCCAGTCTCGAGAAGCGCGTGGTGCGCCGCCGGGTGATCGACGGCGAGCCGCGCATCGACGGCCGTAACCACAAGACCGTGCGCCCGCTGGACATCGAGGTCGGCGTGCTGCCGCGCACCCACGGCTCGGCGCTGTTCACTCGCGGCGAGACCCAGGCGATAGTCATCGCCACGCTGGGCACGCTGCGCGACGCCCAGTTGATCGAGTCGCTGGAAGGCGAGCGCAAGGATCGCTTCCTGCTGCACTACAATTTCCCGCCGTACAGCGTCGGCGAAGCCGGCTTCATGGGCGGGCCCAAGCGGCGCGAGATCGGTCATGGGCGTCTCGCCCGGCGCGGCGTCCAGGCGATGCTGCCGAGCGACGAGGCGTTTCCCTACACCATTCGCGTGGTGTCCGAGATCACCGAATCCAACGGCTCGAGCTCGATGGCCTCGGTGTGCGGCTCGTCGCTGGCGCTGATGGATGCCGGGGTGCCGCTCAAGGCGCCGGTGGCGGGCATCGCCATGGGTCTAGTCAAGGACGGGGACAAGTTCGCCGTGCTTACCGACATTCTCGGCGACGAGGACCACCTCGGCGACATGGACTTCAAGGTGGCCGGCTCGGCGGAAGGCGTCACCGCGCTGCAGATGGACATCAAGATCGAGGGCATCAACGAAGAGATCATGGAGACCGCCCTGCAGCAGGCTCACGAAGCCCGCCAGCATATCCTCGGCGAAATGAACCGGGTGATCGCGCAGAGTCGCGAGGAGGTCTCCGTCAACGCGC
Source organism: Halomonas zincidurans B6 (assembly GCF_000731955.1). NCBI lineage: Bacteria > Pseudomonadati > Pseudomonadota > Gammaproteobacteria > Oceanospirillales > Halomonadaceae > Modicisalibacter > Modicisalibacter zincidurans. The sequence goes on from NZ_JNCK01000001.1 coordinate 3,524,678, forward strand.
CGTCGATGGCAACCATCAAGATCTCGCCGGACAAGATCCGCGACGTGATCGGCAAGGGCGGCGCGACGATCCGCAAGATCTGCGACGACACCGGCGCGTCCATCGATCTCGACGATGACGGCACCGTGCGCATCTACGCCGAGGACAAGGCGGCCGCCAAGCGCGCCATCGACACCGTGCTGGGAATCACCGCCGAGGCGGAAATCGGCAAGCTCTACCAGGGCAAGGTGGTGCGGATTGCCGACTTCGGCGCGTTCGTCAACTTCATGCCGGGCACCGATGGGCTGGTGCATATCTCGCAGATCGTGCCCGAGCGGGTCAATGACGTGCGCGACTTCATGAACGAAGGCGACGAAGTGATCGTCAAGGTGCTCGATATCGACAACCGCAACCGCGTGAAGCTGTCGATCAAGGAGATCACCGCCGAAGAGAAGGCAGCCTTCGAGGCGAGCCTGGCCGAGTAACGGATCAGTCCGGCCGGGACAACCCGGCCTGGCCGTAAGGCCAAACAACGGAACGGCCCATCCGCCAAGCGGATGGGCCGTTTTTCATTCAGGCGTACGCGTTTGTGCAGAGCGATGCGCTCAGCGGCAGATCGCCTCGAGCGCCTCGATCAGGCTGTCCATCTCATCGTCGGTGCCGATGCTGATGCGCAGGAAGTCGCGCAGCGCCTCGCTGTTGAAATGGCGCACCAGGATGCCGCGCTCGCGCAGCCCGCCGAACAGTTCGCCGGCATCGAGATCGTGGTGCCGGGCAAGCAGGAAGTTGGTCTGCGACGGCAGCACCTCGAAGCCCAGTTCATCGAGCCGGCGGCGGGTGCGCTCGCGGGTGGCGATCACCCGTTCGCGGCAGGCCTCGAAATGCCCGCGATCGGCCAGCGCCGCAATCCCCGCGGCGCTGGCCAGGCTGTCGATGGGGTAGGAGTTGAAGGAATCCTTGACCCGCTCGAGGCCCTCGATCAACTCGCGCGAACCGAACGCATAGCCCAGCCGCAAGCCGGCCAGGCTGCGCGACTTGGAAAAGGTGCCGACCACCAGCAGGTTGGGATGGATGTCGATCAGCGGAACCGCACTTTCGCCGCCGAAGTCGACATAGGCTTCGTCGACCAGCACCACACGCTCGCTAACCTGTTCGAGCAGTCGGGCGATGGCCGAGCGCGGGTGGCCGTGGCCGGTGGGGGCGTTGGGGTTGGCGAACACCACGCCGCCGCTGTCGGCGCTCAGGGCATCGAGCGGCACCTGCCAGTGATCGTCGAGCGCCAGCGTGCGGTAGCTGATGTCGTAGAGCCGGCAGTAGACAGGATAGAAGCTGTAGCTGATGGCCGGCATCAGCAGCGGTCGCGACTGGCGGAAGAAGGCCTGAAAGGCCAGTGCCAGGACTTCGTCGGAACCGTTGCCGACGAAGACCTGGTCGACGTCGACGCCGTGTTCGCGGGCCAGCGCCTCGCGCAGGGCCCACGATTCGGGGTCGGGGTAGCGGCGCAGATGAGCGGCGGGAAATTCGCGCAGCGCGCGCTCCACGCCAGGGGCCGGCGGATAGGGATTCTCGTTGGTGTTGAGCTTGACCAGTCGCTGGCGCGGCTGCTCCCCGGGGACGTACGGCGTCAGCTCGCGAACTTCCGGGCTCCAGAACTTGCTCATGGTATCTCGGTATCGTGATCGTAAGAATCGGTTGGCGCTCGTCGAGCGCGCTTCAGGACAGTGCTTCAAGTCGCTGTCTCGAGAGGATGCTTGGGTTATGGTGACGTGCCCGAACGAGCCGCGCAAGCCACGGCATGCTAGGCTGCCACTCTTTGATCGCCGAGTCGTATGCATGCTGGCCAAGATTCTCTCGACCCTGCTGCCGGTGTTCCTGATTGCCGGCTGCGGAACGCTCTACGGGCGCTTTCGCACCCCCGACATTCGCAGCCTCAATACGCTCAACATGGAGCTGTTCGTGCCCATGCTGGTGTTTGCGGTGCTGGCCGATCGCCAGGCGCCGCTTGCGGAGTACGCCAACCTGGCGCTGGCCGCCGGGCTGATTGTACTCGGTTCGGGATTGCTGTTGTGGCCGTTGGCGACGCTGCTCAAGCTCAACCGGCGAACCTTCCTGCCGCCGATGATGTTCAACAACACCGGCAACATGGGCATACCGCTGCTGGTGCTGGCATTCGGCGAAGCTGCGCTGCCCGCGGCGGTGGTGGTGTTCGTCGTCGAGATGCTGCTGCATTTTTCGCTGGGGCTGTACATGCTCGACCCGCGCACCCCCTGGTGGCGGCTGTTGCGTATGCCGATCGTGCTTGCCAGCCTGGCTGGGCTGGCGGTCAATCTGAGCGGCCTCCACCTGCCCGGCTGGCTGCTCGAAGCGCTCGACATGCTCGGCGGGGTGAGCATTCCACTGATGCTGTTCGCGCTCGGGGTGCGCATGCTCGACGTCGACTTCAGCGACTGGCGGATGGGCGTGCTGGGCGCCGTGGCCTGCCCGGCGAGCGGTCTGGCGCTGGCCTGGCCGTTGATCGCCTGGCTCGACCTGTCGGGCCTGCAGGCGGCGACGCTATGGGTCTTCGCGGCCCTGCCTCCGGCGGTGCTCAACTATCTGGTGGCCGAGCAGTATCGCCAAGAGCCGCACACGGTGGCCTCGCTGGTGCTGATCGGCAACCTGGGCAGTCTGGTAGTCATGCCGATCGTGCTGGCGGTGCTGTTCGCTCAAGGCGCCGGCTGAACCAAGCGAGGAATCCGCCGGAAACGACGACGCCAGCGGCTCGAGCCGCTGGCGTCGCTTTGCTGCAGTCTCCGCTTCGGCGTCAGCGTTCGATGGCCAGCGCCACCCCTTGGCCGCCACCGATGCACAGTGTCGCCAGGCCCTTCTTGGCATCGCGGGCGATCATCTCGTGGAGCAGCGACACCAGCACGCGACAGCCCGAAGCGCCGATCGGGTGGCCCAGGGCGATGGCGCCGCCGTTGACGTTGATCTTGCTGACGTCCCAGCCGAGCTCCTTGTTGACCGCCATGGCCTGGGCGGCGAACGCCTCGTTGGCCTCGACCAGGTCGAGATCGTCGATGGTCCAGCCGGCCTTCTCCAGGCAGCGCCGCGTTGCCGGTGCCGGGCCGAGGCCCATGATCGCCGGATCGACGCCGGCGTTGGCATAGGCCTTGATGTGGGCCAGCGGTTCGAGGCCCAGCTCGCGGGCCTTGTCGGCGGAGCAGATCATCGTCACCGCGGCGCCGTCGTTGATCGATGAAGCGTTACCGGCGGTGACCTTGCCATCCTTCTTGAAGGCGGGCTTCATGGCACCGAGCTTCTCGGCGGTGATGCCGGCGCGCGGCCCTTCGTCGGCGGCGAAGGTGACCGGATCGCCCTTGCGCTGGGGAATCTCGATCGGCACGATTTGGCTGTCGAAGCGTCCCGACTCGATGGCGGCGCTGGCGTTGCGCTGCGACTGGGCGGCGAAGTCGTCCATCTGCTCGCGGGTGATGCCGTACTTGTCGGCGAGATTCTCGGCGGTGATGCCCATGTGATAATCGTTGAAGGCGTCCCACAGGCCGTCGTGAACCATCGAGTCGATGGCCTTCCAGTCGCCCATGCGCTGGCCGATGCGCGAATGCGGCAACAGGTGAGGCGCCAAGGACATGTTTTCCTGGCCGCCGGCGAGGATCAGCTCGGCATCGCCGCAGCGGATCGCCTGGGTCGCCAGGTGTAACGCCTTGAGACCCGAGCCGCAGACCTTGTTGATGGTCATCGCCGGCACGCCTTCGGGCAGGCCGGCACGGATCGATGTCTGGCGGGCGGGGTTCTGCCCGCAGCCGGCGGTAAGCACCTGGCCGAGCAGGACTTCGTCGACCTGCTCCGGGGCGACGCCGGTACTCGCCAGGATATCCTGAATCACTTTGACGCCAAGCTCGGTGGCAGGAATGCCGGCGAGCGAGCCGCCGAAAGTGCCGATAGCGGTGCGGCGCGCCGCGACAATGACCACGTCTTGCATGGGAGACTCCTTGATACGAGGCGAACGTTTACCTGTTCAGCATAGGGGACTCGGGCGCATGGCGACAATCGACAATCAGGCGGAAAGCGCCGGCGGCGTCTCCGCCGGCTAAAAGGGCTTGGGCAAGAGCTGGGTTCGGCCGGTTTCAGTGCGGCAGCGTCACCGCGAGATTGTCGATCAGTCGCGCCGGACCCAGGTGGGCGGCGCCGAGCAGCACCGCCATGCGGGTGTCGTCGCTGACCGCAGCCAGGTCGTCGTATCGGCGCAGCTCCAGGTAATCGGGCTTGAAGCCGTCCTCGGCTAGCCGGGCGAGCCCTTGACGCAAGGCCTCTTCGCGTGCGGTGCCCCGCTCCAGCGCATCACGAACCTGGCATAGCGTGGCATACAGGCGCGGCGCTCGGGCCCGTTGCTCGGCACTGAGATAGCCGTTGCGCGACGACAGCGCCAGGCCATCCTCGGCGCGCACGATCGGCACGCCGACGACCTCGACCGGGAAGTGCAGGTCGGCGACCAGCTTGCGGATCACCGCGAGCTGTTGGAAATCCTTGCTGCCGAAGCAGGCCAGGTCGGGCTGGAACAGGTTGAACAGCATGCTGACCACGGTCGCCACGCCGCTGAAATGCCCCGGCCGGTTGGCGCCGCACAGACCCTCCGAGACCTCGGGCACCTGAACCGTGGTCTGTGCCGTGGTGCCCTGCGGGTAGAGGGTCTCGTGGCCGGGCGCGAACAGCAGGTCGCAGCCGGCGCGGGCGAGCCGTGCGCGGTCCTCGTCCAGGGTGCGCGGATAGCTGGCGATGTCCTCGCCGGCGCCGAACTGCAGCGGGTTGACGAAAATGCTCGCCACCACGTAGTCGGCGCGCTCGCGGGCGGCGGCGACCAATGCCAGGTGGCCGTCATGCAGGTTGCCCATGGTCGGCACCAGGCCGATGCGCCGGCCTTGGCGGCGCGCTTCGGCGAGGCTTTCACGCAGCGTGGCGATGTCGGTCACGGTGTGCATCAGAAGCAATGCTCCTCGGCCGGAAAGCGGCGTGTCTTGACTGCTTCATGGTAAGCCGTGAAGGCGCCCTGGATCGAGTCGGCCTCGCGCATGAAGTTCTTCACGAAACGCGGCGTGCGCCCTTGGCTGATGCCGAGTATGTCGTGCATGACGAGTATCTGACCGTCGGTGTCGGCGCCGGCGCCGATGCCGATCACGGGAACCTCGAGGGCCTGCTGCATGGCCCGGCCGAGGCTCGCCGGCACGCACTCGAGCAGGATCGCCGAGGCGCCGGCATCGACCAGCGCGCGGGCATCGGCGATCAGCCGTTCGGCCTGCGCGGCGTCGCGCCCCTGGACCTTGTAGCCGCCCAGTTGATAGACGGTCTGCGGGGTCAGCCCGAGATGGGCGCAGATCGGCACGCCGCGCCGCGTCAGCTCCCTGACGCCGTCGGCCATCCACGCCTCGCCCTCGATCTTGATCAGTTCGGCCCCGGCGCGCATCAACTCGCCGGCATCCTGGAGCAGGCGTTCCTGGCTCGAGTTGCTCATGAACGGCAGGTCGACCATCAGCAGGCTGGCACCCTTGCTACGCGCCACGCAGCGGGTGTGATAACAGATGTCGGCGAGGGTGACCGGCAGGGTGCTGGCGTGGCCCTGCAGGACCATGCCCAGCGAGTCGCCGACCAGCAGGACTTCGATGCCGGCCTGACTGGCGACATGGGCGAAGGAAGCGTCGTAGGCGGTCAGGCAACTGAACGGTTCGCCGGCGCGCTTGGCCGCCTGCAGCGTACTCACGGTGACGGTTTTCATGGCGTGCGGTTCTCGTATTGCGCTCCGGGCGTGCGGCTATGCCCGGAACTGGCGTGTATTGCGAAGGTTGTTACCATGCAGGGCGAAAGTGTGGAATGGTAACAATCACGCTGCAACTCGACTTTGGCGAAGCTCGACTTTGGCGAAGTCAGTGGCCCGGCGCTGTCAGCACTTGGAGATCGCTGCCGGCGAAGTTCCTGGCGCGTTGTGCCGTGCAAGCGCCATCCAGCACGAGCCCGGGAGCGATATCGGCCAGCGGGATCATGACGAAGGCGCGCTCGAGCAGGGCCGGATGCGGCAGCGTCAGGCGCGCTGACGCCCAGTGCCGGTCGGCGAACAGCAGCAGGTCCAGGTCCAGAGTGCGGGGGCCCCAGTGACGCTGGCGCACCCGGCGATGACGCTGTTCGAGGGCCTGCAGCTGATCGAGCAGGGCGAGTGGCGACAGGCGGGTGACGATACGCGCCACGGCGTTGACGAAATCGGGCTGGTCCTGGGGGCCGACGGGGCGGCTGCGATACAGCGGCGAGCGCGCCGCTAGCCGAGTGAGCGGCAGACCATCCAGCTCATCGAAGGCCTGCTCGACCTGCCTGACGGGATCGGCAAGGTTGCTGCCCAGGCCGATATAGACCGTGTGCCGTACCGCCGCCATGCGCTCAGTCAGTGCCGTCGCCGGGGTTGCTGCCCTGGCGGCGGCCACCGCGACGTTTGCGCGGCCGGTGCTTGCGCGGCCCCGCGCTACCCGCCGGATCGGCGTCGACCTTGTTCAGCAGGCGACACTGTTCATGCTCGTCTCCGTCCTGAAAGGCGCTCCACCAGTCGCCGAGTCCGGGGGCAATCTCGCCGGCATGTTCGCGCAGTAACAGGAAATCGTACGCGGCGCGAAAGCGCGGGTGTTCCAGGATCTGGAAGGCGCGTTTGCCGCGCCGCTTGGGCAGGCGCTCCTGAAGATCCCAGATGTCGCGCATCGGCAGGCTGAAGCGCTTGGGGATCGAGGTATGCTGGAGCTGGCGCGTAATGACCTGCTGGGCGGCGGTCTGCTGGGCCGGGATCGGCGGCATGCCCTCGGCCCTGAGGCACTGCGAGCGCCACTGCACGCTGGGCCAGAGCAGGGCCCCGAACAGGAAGGCCGGGGTGACCGGGCGCTCGTTGAGAATCCGCTCGTCGGTATTGGCCAGCGCCTGCAGAAGTAGCGGTTCGGCCCACTCGAGCTCGGCCATGGCCTCGTCGGCTTCGGGAAACAGCATGGCGAACAGCCCGTATTCGCGCAGGTGCTGAAAGCTCTGCACGCCGTGGCCCGACATGAATAGCTTGAGCACCTCGTCGAAAAGCCGTGCCGGAGGGATCTGCAGCAGCAGCGGTGCGAGTTCGTGAATCGGGGCTTCGGTGTCGGGGGCGAAGGTGAAGTCCAGCTTGGCGGCGAAGCGCATCGCGCGCAGCATGCGTACCGGATCTTCCCGGTAGCGGGTCGCCGGGTCGCCGATCAGTCGCAGCACCCGCGCGTCGATGTCGGCGAGGCCGCCTGCCCAGTCATGCAGCGAGAAATCGGCGATGTTGTAGTACAGCGCATTGACAGTGAAATCGCGGCGCAGCGCGTCTTCCTCGATATTGCCCCAGACGTTGTCGCGCAGCAGCAGGCCGTCCTCGGACTGGTGGGCGAGATGTTCGCCATGGTCGTCGCCGGGGCGCCCACGGAAGGTGGTGACTTCGATGACTTCCCGGCCGAAGCGCACATGCACGATGCGAAAGCGCCGGCCGATGATCCGTGAATTGCGGAACAGGTCGCGAAGCTCCTCGGGCGTGGCGTTGGTGGCCACGTCGAAATCCTTGGGGGGCTTGCCAAGCAGCGCATCGCGCAGGCAGCCACCGACCAGGTAGGCCTCGAAACCGGCATTGTGCAAGCGGTAGAGAACCTTGAGCGCGCCAGCGCTGAATAGCTGCCGGGAAATGCTGTGCTCTTCCCGGGGAAGGATGTTAAGACCGGAGGGTTCGCCGCCCCCCTCGTGGTTGCCGAACAGAGTCTTCAAACGTTCACCGGGGCGTTGGAGAAAGCGGGTAAATCCTTTGAACATGCCGCGATAGTGCTCGCAGTCTGAGGGAAAGCGCCCAGTGTAGCCGAGCCCCCCCGGCTTGCAAAGCGCCGCCGACAAAAGCGTGGGCTGGTGAAGGGCGGCGCGGAGAATTGCGAACCGATCGCATGCCGATACGCGCCGAGACCTTAAAAGCTCCGATGTGGCAGGAAGGGATAAAAGCGGCTGGGCGGAAAGTAGAAAGGGAAGGCCGGTGGCCTTCCCTTTTAAGCAGTCTGACAGCGTCCGTGCTGTTGATTCTTCTTCGTGATGGCGCATCGCCTTGAATACGCACCACAGTCACCAATCGAATCATCAGGCAAGCATCATGTTGTTGTTCTTGGGTCTCTTCCTGATGGCGACCGCCTCGTATTCAAAACAATAATCCAACCACGACGGCAGGTGTCTGCCTCCCTCGGCGTGTTGTTGTTGTTGCCAAGGGTACTCCTCAGACAGGCCTATTGTTGTTGTTGAACCTGTGCGCGAAGTGTCGCGTCCCGATGATATTGACACCGGAATGTCCCGACGCTGTTGTGCTTCTTGTCGTCGGTGCTGCTAACCGGAATTTTTTGTTGTTGGGCCCGGAAACTCTGCCTCGGCTGTGTTGTCCTTAGTGTTGCCCAGCCTCTGACTGCGGCGGCGATTCTGTTGTTGCTGTTGTTGTGCGCCGCCGCAGTTGTTGTTTTTCTTGTCCTGGTAAAGTAGCAGCGACCATGCCACTTACCGGCTTTTTAATTTTTATCAATCTCTTGCAACTCCTGAGGCTCAAGGCCAAAGTTCTCTTCGGTGCTTCTGTTACCGCCGTTGCGCCACAATGGTGAAATGTGTGGGTGAAGCAGTAACAAGTGGTGCGCTCAGGTCGTCTCGAACTGGCTTTATCATCCATACAAGCGCTGCGGCATGCTGTTAGACCATGGTCGCGAATCCTGCGAAAGGATTATGCCGAGCGGCTCCGCGGCGTCTTCTTGCGAGGAATCCCCAGGCGCTGACGACGTTCCCACAGACACTTGCGACTGATGCCCAGCTTGCGGGCGAGCTCGGTTTCGCTCATCTGGTCCTGATGCTCGAGGACGAAGTGCTGAAAGTAATCCTCGAGGGACAGGTCCTCTTGCTGGTCGCTGACAAAGCTGTCCGGGCAGCTGGCGCCGGCCGCGACGGCGCTGCGTGCGGGGGCAGGGCGAGCGATGACCGGGCCGAGGCCCAGGTCGTCGGAATGGATGAGACTGCCTTCGGCGAGAATCACCCCGCGTTCAAGTGCGTTTTCCAACTCCCGGACGTTGCCCGGCCAGGGGTAGTCGCGGATGTCGCGGCGGGCGGTGCGCGACAGCTTGAGACCGCTGCGCGCGTGGCGTCGGCAGGCGGCGGCCAGCAGCACGTCGGCGATCTCGAGGATGTCGTCCTCGCGTTCGCGCAGCGGCGGCAGATCGATCTGCATGACGTTGAGGCGGTAATAGAGATCGAGGCGGAACTCGCCGTTCTTGGAAAGCGCGTTGAGGTCGCGGTGGGTCGCGGCGATCAGGCGCACGTCGACATGGCGGGTCTCGACCGAGCCGATCTTGCGGATCTCGCCTTCCTGCAGCACGCGCAACAGCCGTGCCTGAGCATCGAGTGGCAGCTCACCGATCTCGTCGAGGAACAGCGTGCCCCCGTCGGCGGCCTCGACCAGTCCGGTGCGCGCCGCGCTGGCGCCGGTGAAGGCACCTTTCTCGTGGCCGAACAGCTCGGATTCGATCAGCGTCTCGGGGATCGCCGCGCAGTTGACGCAGATCAGCGGTGCCTTGACGCGCCGGCTCTGACGATGGATGGCGCGCGCCACGAGTTCCTTGCCGGTGCCCGATTCGCCCTGAATGAGCACCGTCACGTCGGCGGGTGCGGTCTTGCGGATCCGTGTATAGACCGCGAGCATGCCGGGACAGTGCCCGATCATTCCCGAAGGTGTGGCGTTGCCGCGTTGCGAGTCGGTCCCTGCGCCGCGGCGCGGCGCGTGCTCATCGAGCGCCTGGGCGACGCTGGCGAGCAGCTCGTCGGGAGCGTAGGGCTGGGTGACAAAGTCCACCGCGCCTTGCTTGAGCGCCTCGACCGCCGTACGGACGCTGACGTGGCGGGCCGTGATCAGCACCGGCAACGAATCGACGGCATCGATCAGCGCGGTGCCCGGCTCGCCCGGCAACTGCAGGTCGCTGATGATCAGGTCGAATTGCGTCAGATCCAGCTGGTGGGCCTCGATGACCGAGGTGGCCTCGCTGACGCGGTGCCCTCCGCGCTCGAGCAGACGGCGCAGCGCCAGTCGAGGAGTGGCTTCGTCGTCGACGATCAGAATCTGGGGCATCGTTTTTCAACCATCTTCGGTTCGGGGGCGGCCACAGGGACGATGCGCTTGCCGCGGCGCTGGCCGGCCTGGCGATATCCTGACCCGCCCGGCTGGCAACGATCAAGTCCTCGGCCGTGCCGGCTGGAAAGGCAAGCGCGAGTGTAGGGACATCCCGGCCGGATACTCAACCCGACCTGAGTCGTATTCGCGGCGATGGCCGATGTCGTCAGGCCGGGTCCGGCGCCTGGCGCTTGGCCTCGCGATGCAGGCGGGCAGGGTCCCAGGCGGCGATCGCCGCAGCAAGCTGGTCGGTAACCGACGCTCCGGTTAGTTCGCGGGGCGGCGCCTGGTCGAGTGCGACGAGGGCCCGGTGCAGGTAGTCGCGCGGGGCGTCGCCACCCACCGGGATCGCGGCGGCTCGGTTCTGCTTGGAAAGCTTCTGGCCGTTGGCGGCGACGATCAGCGGCAGGTGCAGGTAGCGAGGTTGTGGATAGCCTAGCGCCGCCTGCAACTGCAGCTGCCAGGGCGTGTTGTCGAGCAGATCGGCGCCACGTACCACGTCGCTGATGCCCTGCTCGGCGTCGTCGACCACCACCGCGAGTTGGTAGGACCACAGGCCTTCCTTGCGCTTGAGCACCACATCGCCCAGCGCTGCGGGATCGTAACGCTGCTCGCCGAACAGCCGGTCGTGCCAACTCACCGGGCGCAACGCCAGTTCGCTGCGCAGACGCCAGGCCAATGCTCGTTCGGGACGCAGCGGGCCGCTGCGACACCAGCCGGGGTAGATCGGGTAGTCCCGCCACTCCTTGCGCGAGCAGCTGCAGGGGTAGGCCAGGCGCTGTTCGGCCAGCCGCGCCAGCACGGCCTGATAGGGCGCGTCGCGCTCGCTCTGGATCATCACCGCGGCGTCCCAGCTGAGGCCGTAGGCCTCGAGCTGGCGGCGGATGGTGTCGCTGGTGCCTGGCGGGCAGCGTGGCGGATCGACATCCTCGATCCGCAACAGCCACTCGCCGCCGACGTGGCGGGCGTCCAGAAAGCTGGCCAGCGCGGCGACCAGCGAACCGAAATGCAACGGCCCCGAGGGGGTCGGGGCAAAGCGTCCACGGTACCCGGACATCGCTATCTCCTCGCAGTGGCCAGCAGAGCAATCGCAGTTGAACTGACGAGGGGCGCTGGGGATAAGCCCCGAGCGACAACGCTATCTGCGATAGCCCTGCAGTGGCCAGGCCATGACCTGGCATTCGGCGGTTCTGAAACGCAAACGGGCGCCACCGGGGCGCCCGTCTCGACCCACCGATCACTCAGCCGCCAAGCTGCTTTTCCTTGAGTTCCGCCAGCGTCTTGCAGTCGACGCACAAGGTGGCCGTGGGGCGCGCTTCGAGCCGGCGGATGCCGATCTCGACGCCGCAGGCCTCGCAGAAGCCGTAATCGTCCTCGTCGATCTTCTCGATTGTTTCGTTGATCTTCTTGAGCAGCTTGCGTTCACGGTCACGGGTGCGCAGCTCCAGGCTGAAGCCCTCTTCCTGAGTCGCCCGATCGGCCGGATCCGCATAGTTGTTGGCGTCTTCCTGCAGGTGACGCACGGTGCGGTCGACCTCTTCCATGAGATCCTGTTTCCAGCCGAGCAGGATCTGTCGGAAGTGCTCCAGCTGCTGCTCGTTCATGTACTCTTCACCCGGTGCCGGCTCGTACGGGGTGAATTTCTTTGGCGCTTCCGTCTTCTGTTCTGCTACTGGCATGGGGCTGCCTCATTACTCAAGTGACTGGGGCCGATGCCCGGCCGCTCGGACCCGCCACGTCGAATCGGCGGCTCCGCGGATGGCATGCCCACCCGAAGCCTTGCTTATTTAGCGAAAAAGCGCCGGCATTGCAACCATTGAACGTCCGCCCAGCGAGGAATCTTGACGCGTGTCGTCGGGCGTGGACAACTGACTGCCGCCGTCGGCGCTGAAGGCGCGACCAAGGAAGCAATCATGCACTGGAGTGAACGCATCGAGCGGATGCAGGCGTTTCGTGTCATGCAGCTTTTGGAGCTGGCTCAGGCCCGCGAAGCGGCGGGCCACGACGTCATCCATCTGGAAGTCGACGAGCCTGATTTCGCCACGCCGCCGCCGGTCGTCGAGGCCGGTCAGCGGGCGCTGCTGGAAGAGGAAAACGTCGCCATCACCCCGGGCGTCGATTTCGCGGTGCGCGGCGGCGAGCATCACGTGCGGGTCGCCTTCACCAACGACGTCGCCCGGCTCGAAGAGGCGCTTGTCCGCCTCGAGCGCTTCCTGGCGCGTCAGACGGGAGGCTGATGTGGACTACCCCGACCTGGTGCCGGGCATTCTGCGCCGGCGCTACAAGCGCTTTCTCGCCGACGTCGAGCTGGCCAACGGCGAGACGGTGGTGGCGCACTGTCCGAATACCGGCTCGATGCGTGCGGTCAACGTGCCGGGCTGCCGGGTGTGGCTGGCGCCGAGCGACAACCCGGCGCGCAAGCTGGCCTGGACCTGGGAACTGGTCGAACTGCCCCAGGCCGACGGCACGCTGGCGAGCGCCTCGGTGCATACCGGGCGCACCAATGCGATCGTCGCCGAGGCGCTCGCGGCGGGGCGGGTGGCGGAGCTGGCCGGCTACACGCAGCTCAAGCGCGAGGCCCAGGTCGCCGGCTCGCGGCTCGACTTTCGGCTCGACGATCCGCGCCGCGGCTCGGCGTTTGTGGAGGTCAAGCAGGTCACCTTGCGCGAGCCCGACGGCCACGGCTATTTCCCCGATGCGGTCAGCGTGCGCGGCACGCGCCACCTGGAAGCGCTGGCCGAGCTGGCCGCCGGCGGCCAGCGGGCGGTGCTGCTGTTCTGCGTGGCGCACACCGGGATAACCGCCGTCGCGCCGGCGGCGCACATCGATGCGCACTATGCGACGACGCTGCGGCGGGTGGCGAAGCGCGGCGTCGAGATACTGGCCTATGGTTGCCGGGTAAGCCATCAGGCGTCGCGCCCAGCCTCGATCAGCCTGGCTGGACGCCTGCCGGTGGCGCTCGAGCGCGAGCTGGTGACGGCTAACGACGCCGACTGACGCGGAAGATGGCGATCTCGCCGAACAGGTTGGGCCAGATGCGGCTGGCGCGGTTGCGTTTGTGCTCGCCGGTGCCGACTGCCCGGTCGGTGATCACCAGGCCCTTGTCGCGGCACAGTTTCTCGAAGTCGTTGAAGGTCGACAGGTGGATGTTGGGGGTGTCGTACCAGGCGTGCGGCAGCGAGCGCGACACCGGCATGTAGCCCTTGAAGCCGAGATAAAAGCGATGGCGCCAGTAGGCGAAGTTGGGGAAGGTGATGATCGCCTCGCGGCCGACCCGCAGCATCTCGTCGAGCATCAGGTCGGGGCGGCGCAGCGCCTGCAGCGCCTGGGTCATGACCACCAGGTCGCAGGCGTCGTTCTCGAAATTGGCCAGGCCCTGGTCGAGATCCTGCTCGATGACGTTGACGCCGCGCTCGAGGCACGCGGTGATGCCCGCGGGGGCGATCTCCAGGCCATAGCCGAACACGTCCTTTTCGCGGGCCAGCGCGTCGAGCAGCTCGCCGTCGCCACAGGCCAGGTCGAGCACCCGGGCGCCTTCGGGCACCCAGCGGTAGATCAGTTCGAGATCGGCGCGCATCATTTGCCCTCCAGGCCGAGTTCACGGGCCACGCGCTTCATGAAACCGCCGAAGACCGCCTGGTAGCGAGCATCGGGAAGCAGAAAGGCGTCGTGACCGAACGGCGAGTCGATCTCCGCGTAGCTGACCGGCTTGCCGGCGCGCATCAGCGCGTCGACCAGTTCCCGCGAGCGCTCCGGCGCGAAGCGCCAGTCGGTGGAGAAGCTGACCACCAGGAAACGACAACTGGCCGGCGCCAGGGCGGCGGCGAGATCGCCGTTGTGGGCCGCGGCGGGATCGAAGTAATCGAGCGCCTTGGTCATCAGCAGGTAGGTGTTGGCATCGAAGGCGATGGAGAAGGCGTCGCCCTGGTAGCGCAGATAGGACTCGACCTGGAATTCGACGTCGTAGCCGAAGTTGAGCTCGTCGCTGCGCAGGTCGCGGCCGAACTTGGCGCCCATCGAGTGCTCGGACAGATAGGTGATGTGGCCGACCATGCGCGCCAGCTTGAGGCCGCGCTTGGGCAGCGTGCCGTGTTGATCGTACCAGCCGTCGTTGAAGTCGGGGTCCGAGCGGATCGCCTGCCGGGCGACCTCGTTGAAGGCGATGTTCTGCGCCGACAAGCGCGGCGTGGCGGCGATGACCACGGCATTGGCGATGCGCTCTGGGTAGGCGAGCGCCCACTGCAATACCTGCATGCCGCCGAGGCTGCCGCCGACCACCGCGGCGAAGCGCTCGATGCCCAGCCGGTCGGCCAGCCGCGCCTGGCTGTGCACCCAGTCGGCGACGGTCATCACCGGAAAGTCCGGGCCCCAGGGCCGGCCGGTCTCGGGGTTGACGCTGCACGGCCCGGTGCTGCCATGGCAGCCACCGAGGTTGTTCAGCGAGACGACGAAGAAGCGGTTGGTGTCGAGCGTCTTGCCCGGGCCGATGTGCGCATCCCACCAGCCGGGCTTGCGTTCGTCCGGGCTGTGATAGCCGGCGGCGTGGTGGTGCCCCGACAGCGCGTGGCAGATCAGCACGGCGTTGTCGCGCCGGGCGTTGAGCTCGCCGTAGGTCTCGTAGACCAGTTCGTAGGCCGGCAGCGTCTTGCCGCAGGCCAGCGGCAGCGGCGCCTCGAAGTGCTGATGCTGTGGCGTCACCAGGCCCACCGAGTCGGCGGGAAGCGATTCATTCATCAAGCGTGTCGTGTCCAGTGTTCGGCACGGGGCTCGTCGGCCCCGTCTTGTATTGGCGATCGGCCGGCGGGCGGCGGCTAGCGGCTAGAAGCCGACCAGCATGCCGGAAATACCGGCGGCGCGGGTCAGCGAGCCGACTACCAGGCCATCGACCAGGTTGATAATGATGAATACCACGATCGGCGACAGGTCGATCATGCCCAGCGGCGGTATGACCTTGCGCACCGGCGCCATGACCGGCTCGACCAGTTGCATGATCAAGATCGCCCCGGGATGGCTGGCCTGGGGGGCGACCCAACTGAGAATGATCATGCCGATCAGCGCGAAGAAATAGATCTTGAGGATCGCGCTGGCCAGCGCCGCCAGCGAGGCGATGGCGATCCCCGCCAACGGCGGTAGCCCGCCGATCGCCAGCCACATGATCAGCACGATGCTCAGCGCCTTGAGAATGAAGCCGGCCGCCAGCGTCGCCAGGTCGAACGGACCGACCGGGCGCAGAAAGCTTTGCAGCGGCTTGACCGCCGGCTGGGTGACCTTGACCACCGACTGGCTGAGCGGGTTGTAGTAATCGGCTCGCGACGCCTGCAGCAGAAAACGCAGCATCAGCAGAAACAGGTAGATGTTGATCAGCATGTTGACCAGCATCAGGCCGGCGCCGCCCAGTTGACTCCCCATGGAACTCCTCCGTGTCGATTCGAACCGTCAGGCCGATTCACGCGCGCGCCGGGTTCGGGCGCGGGGTGGGCGTGTCGCGGCGTGTGAATTTAGGCTTTGTCCGAAAAGTGCCTGCACTCGACCATGCGGCGTTAAAAATAGGCTCAAAGTACTCATTTACAACCCGTAAACTCCGCCTTTTCGCCCATTTTTTGCCTTGCCTGGCCATCGCTCGTCGACTTTTCAGACGAAGCCTAGTCCTTCTTGCCGAGCTCGGCGGCCATTTCGCGGGCCCGCGCGGCACAGGCCTCGGTGGCCTCGGCGAACAGCTCGCGCAGGCCGCCGTCTTCCAGGCAGTGCACGGCGCGTTCGGTGGTGCCGCCCGGCGACATCACGTTGCGGCGCAGCTGGGCCGGCTCGAATTCGCTCTGCTGGGCCATCCTCGCCGCCCCGAAGCCGGTCTGCAAGGCCAATCGTCGCGCACTGTCGGCGGGCAGGCCGAGTCGCTTGCCGGCTTCCTCGAGCGCCTCGAAGATCAGGAAGAAATAGGCCGGACCGCTGCCCGACACCGCGGTGACCGCCTCGATCAGCGTTTCGTTGTCGACCCACTCGACCAGCCCCACAGGCTCGAGCAGGCTGGTGGCAAGCCGGCGCTGCTGCTCGCTGACCCGGGCGTTGGCGTACAGCCCCGAGGCGCCGGCGCCGACCAGCGACGGTGTGTTGGGCATGCAGCGTACCACCGCCAGCCCGCCGCCGAGCCATTCATCCAGCGTCTCGGCATTCAGTCCGGCGGCCACCGAGACGATCAGCGGGCGGCGCGCCTGCACGACGTCGCGCAGGCGCTCGCAGACCTCGCGCATGAGCTGCGGCTTGACCGACAGCACCACGACGTCGGCGTTGGCCACGGCGGCATCGTTGTCGGTGCTGACATTGATGCCATAACGCGCCTCGAGCGGCTCGAGCGTTTCACGGCGCCGCGCGGTGGCGGTGATCGCCGTGGCCGGATAGCCGGCTTCGATCATCCCGCCGAAGATGGCGCTGGCCATGTTGCCGGCGCCGATGAAGGTGACTTGGCTTGCCATGGGTGTGTCCTTTGTCGCTGTGTACGGAGCCGTAGCGCTCGTGGTCGGCACTCGCCCGGCGCCGCGTTCAATGACGAACGGCGCGGGCGCCGAAGATCGCCGTGCCCAGGCGAACCAGCGTGGCGCCCTCGAGAACCGCCGCTTCCAGGTCGTCGCTCATGCCCATCGACAGGGTGTCGAGAGTAAGCTCGGGCAGGCGCTCGGCGAGGCGCTCCTTGAGCCGTCGCAGCTCGGCCAGCGGTCGGCGCTGGGCGTCGAGCCCCACGGCCGGCGCGGGAATCGCCATCAGCCCGCGCAGCCGCAGGTTGGGCAGCCCGGCGACCTCGCGGGCCAGCGCCTCGAGATCCTCGGGGGCGATCCCCGCCTTGCTGGCTTCGCCACTGACGTTGACCTGCAGGCAGACGTTCAACGCCCCGAGGGCGGCGGGGCGCTGCTCGGATAGCCGCCGGGCGGTCTTGGCACGCTCGATGCTGTGGACCCAACTGAAGTGCTCGGCGACGGCGCGGGTCTTGTTGGATTGCAAAGGGCCGATGAAATGCCAGACGATGGCCTCCAGGTCGGCGAGTTCGTGCTGCTTGTCGAGTGCTTCCTGGAGATAATTCTCGCCGAAATCGCGTTGCCCGGCCCCGTAGGCCTGGCGAACGAGACCAGCGGACTTGGTCTTGCTGACCGCCAGCAACTGTGCCGCATCGCTGTCACGCCCGGCCTGCGCCAAGGCGTCGGTCAGCCTGCGGCGCGCATGAGCGAGTGCCTCGCTGACCGGAACGTCTGGCATACTGACATCGACCTTATAAGAAATGTAAGCAGGGAATCGAATGGATATTACCGAACTCCTGGCATTTTCGGCAAAGCAGAATGCCTCGGACTTGCACCTTTCCGCCGGGCTGCCACCGATGATTCGCGTCGACGGCGACATTCGCCGCCTCAACGTGCCGGCGATGGACGACCGCGACGTCCGCAAGATGATCTACGACATCATGGGCGACCGGCAGCGCCGTGACTACGAGGCCCAGCTGGAAACCGACTTCTCCTTCGAGGTGCCCGGGGTGGCGCGCTTTCGTGTCAACGCCTTCAATCAGGACCGCGGCGCCGGGGCGGTATTCCGGACCATCCCCGGGCGGGTGATGACCCTCGAGGAGCTCGATCTGGGCGATGTGTTTCGGCGCTTCGCCGCACTGCCGCGCGGACTGGTGCTGGTGACCGGGCCGACCGGCTCGGGCAAGTCGACGACCCTGGCGGCGCTGATCGACCACATCAACGACACCCAGCATCACCATATCCTGACCATCGAGGATCCGATCGAATTCGTCCACGTCAGCAAGCGCAGTTTGATCAACCAGCGCGAGGTACATCGCCATACCCAGGGCTTCACCCAGGCGTTGCGCTCGGCGCTGCGCGAGGACCCCGACGTGATCCTGGTCGGCGAACTGCGCGACCTGGAGACCATTCGCCTGGCGCTGACCGCGGCGGAAACCGGCCACCTGGTGTTCGGCACCCTGCACACCACCTCGGCGGCCAAGACCATCGACCGGATCATCGACGTGTTTCCCGGCGACGAGAAGTCGATGGTGCGCTCGATGCTCTCCGAGTCGCTGCAGGGCGTCATCTCGCAGACCCTGCTCAAGCGCAACGGCGGCGGGCGGGTCGCCGCCCACGAGATCCTGGTGGCGACCTCGGCGGTACGCAACCTGATCCGCGAGGACAAGGTGGCGCAGATCTACTCGGCGATCCAGACCGGCGGCAACCAGGGCATGCAGACACTCGATACGGCGCTCGCCAAGCTGGTCAGCCAGCACGTGATCAGCCGCGAGGAAGCCCAGAGCAAGGCCAAGGGGCATCTGCCCGAGGCGAGCAGCGCGCAATAACCGGCCACAGGAGAGTGCATGACACCGGGTAAATGGCTGCATCAGTTGCTGGATATCATGATCGACAAGCAGGCCTCGGACATGCTGCTGTCGACCAACGCCCCGCCGTCGCTGAAGATCAGCAGCAAACTGGTGGCGCTGGGCGACACGGCGTTGAGCGTCGACCAGGTGCGCGAGCTGGTCCTGGCGGCGCTGCCCGAGGGCGCCCGCGAGCGTTTCGAGGCCCGGCGCGAGGCCAACTTCGCGCTCAGCCTGCCGGGCAAGGGTCGCTTTCGCATCAGCGCCTTTTATCAGCGCAGCCAGATGGCGATGGTGGTGCGGCGCATCGCTTACGATATTCCGTCGCTGGAAGCGCTGTCGTTGCCGGCCACGCTGGGCGAACTGGTTTCGCTCAAGCGTGGCCTGGTGTGCGTGGTCGGCGGTACCGGGGCCGGCAAGTCGACGACACTGGCGTCGATGATTCAGCACCGAAACGAGCACGCCGGTGGCCACATCATCTGTATCGAAGATCCCATCGAGTACATCCACCAGCATCGCCGGGCGATCATCAACCAGCGCGAGGTGGGCATCGACACCGAATCCTTCGAGGTGGCGCTGAGAAACGCCCTGCGCCAGGCCCCCGACGTGATCATGATCGGCGAGATCCGTTCCCGCGAGACCATGGAGCAGGCGCTGACATTCGCCGAGACGGGCCATCTGTGCCTGGCGACGCTGCACGCCAACAACGCCAATCAGGCGCTCGATCGGATCATTCACTTCTTCCCCAACGAACGCCACGAGCAGGTCTGGCTCGATCTGTCGCTCAACCTGCAGGCGATCGTCGCCCAGCAGTTGCTGCCGCGTCAGGACGGTCAGGGGCGTGCGCCGGCGATCGAGGTGCTGCTGCGCTCGCCGCTGGTCAGCGAGCTGATCCGCAAGGGCGAGGTCGGCGAAATCAAGGCGCTGATGGCGCGCTCGCGCGATCTGGGCATGCAGACCTTCGATCAGGCGCTGTTCGAGCTCTACCAGCGTGGCGATATCAGCCAGGAGGTCGCACTGGTGCATGCCGATTCCGCCAACGATCTGCGCATGATGATCAAGTACGGCCAGGGTGACGGGCAGGGCGTCGGCCAGGCGCTGGACGCCGCGAGCCGGCTGTCGCTGCGGGCCAGCGACGACTTCGAGTGATGATGGCCCGAGCGAACCCCGGGCCTGGGTTCAGGCGCTATACAGTCCGCCAAGGACCCGTTCTCCCGCGGCGCCGGTGACGCTGGGCAGGTTGCCGGGCAGCCCTTCCAGGCGGCACCAGGCCAGCCAGGCGAAGGCGCCGGCTTCCAGCCAGTCGGCCGACCAGCCGAAGTCGTCGCAGCGCGCCAGGGCCAGCGCCGGTTGGCGACGTTGCAAACGCGCCAGTAGGTCGGCGTTGCGTGCCCCGCCGCCGCAGGGGATCAACGTCAGCGGTCCTTCGGCGCCTTGCCGGGCGAGCGCCTGTTCGATGCCCAGGGCCACGCTGGCGGCGGTCAGTTCGGCCAGCGTGGCCTGAATGTCCTGCGGCGCCTCGCGGCCGCTGGCGTATGCTGCCAGCCAGTCGAGATGAAAGTACTCGCGCCCGGTACTCTTGGGCGGCGGCTGATGAAAGAACCGGTCGTCGAGCAGGCGCTTCAGCAGCGATTCGTCGACCTCACCCGTCGCGGCCCATTGCCCGTCAATATCGAAATGGCCGCCCTGGTGGCGCGCATGCCAGGCGTCCAGCAGGGCATTGGCCGGGCCGGTGTCGAAGCCGATGACCGGCGTGTCGATTTCTGTCGGGGGCAGCAGGGTCAGATTGGCGAAACCGCCGAGATTGAGTACCACCCGCCACTCCCGGGCGCCGCGAAACAGTGCGGCATGAAAGGCCGGGGCCAGCGGGGCGGCCTGCCCGCCGGCGGCCAGGTCGCGGCGCCGGAAGTCGCCGACCACCGGGCAGCCGGTGAGCTCGGCCAGCAGACTGGGATTGTCCAGCTGCCAGGTATAGGGCGATATGCCGTGCGGGGCGTGCTCGATGGTCTGGCCGTGACTGCCGATGGCCGTGATCGCGCCGGCCTCCAGATCGTTGGCGGCGAGCAACCGGGCGACGGCCTCGCCCTGCAGTTCGCAGAATGCCTGCTCGGCATAGGCAAGATCGGCGAAGCTCGCCTGGCGTGACTGGCAGAGCATCAACAGCACCTGGCGCAGACTGTCGGGGATGTCGATGCCCAGCGCATCGACGAGCTCGGGGCGGCCTTCGCCGCAGCGCACCAGGGCGGCATCGATTCCGTCCAGGCTGGTTCCGGACATCAAGCCAACGAACAACGGCATAAGGGCCTCTCTCTGCGTGAATGGCGCTCAACCGCCAAGTCAAGACATGCTAACATCCTGCCCTATTCTTCCAGGCAAGCGCTTTAATGCCAGGCAACTGTTTATAAATGGAGAGGGCACGATGACCGACGTCGCCGATGCGCTGGCGCTGCTCAAGCGCGGCGCCCACGAGATTCTGCTCGAGGAGGAGCTGGAGCAAAAGCTGGCCTCCGGGCGCAAGCTGCGTATCAAGGCCGGCTTCGACCCCACCGCGCCCGATCTGCACCTGGGGCACAGCGTGCTGCTGACCAAGATGCGCCAGTTTCAGGAACTGGGTCACGAGGTGATCTTCCTGATCGGCGATTTCACCGGGCGCATCGGCGACCCCACCGGCAAGAACGTCACCCGCAAGCCGCTCACCGAAGGCGAGGTCAAGGCCAACGCCAAGACCTACCGCGAACAGGTCTTCAAGATCCTCGACCCCGAGAAGACCATCGTCGCCTTCAATGCCGACTGGATGAACAAGCTCTCCGCGGCCGACATGATCGAGCTGGCCGCCCAGTCGACCGTGGCACGGATGCTCGAGCGCGACGATTTCGAGAAGCGCTACCGTGCCAATCAATCGATCTCGATCCATGAGTTCCTCTATCCGCTGGTCCAGGGCTACGATTCGGTGGCGCTGGAGGCGGACGTCGAACTCGGCGGTACCGACCAGAAGTTCAACCTGCTGATGGGGCGCGAGATCCAGAAGCACTTCGGCCAGCCGCCGCAGGTGGTGATCACCATGCCGTTGCTCGAAGGGCTTGACGGCGTGCAGAAGATGTCCAAGTCGCTGGGCAATTACGTCGGCCTCGACGAGGCGCCGGGGGCGATGTTCAACAAGCTGGTGTCGATGCCCGACAGTTTGATGTGGCGCTACTTCGAACTGCTCTCGCTTAAAAGCAACGAGGCGTTCGAGACGCTCAAGCGTGACGTCGAGGCCGGGGCCAACCCGCGCGACGTCAAGATGGAGCTCGCCCGCGAACTGATCACGCGCTATCACGGTGAGGAAGCCGCCGCCAACGCGCACCGCTCGGCCGGCAACCGGCTGGCCGAGGGCGAGTTGCCGGAGGACCTGCCGGAAGTGACGGTCGACTTCGAAGGCAACGCCCAGGCGCCGATCGCCGCCGTGCTCAACCGTGCCAATCTGGCCAACAACAGCGCCCAGGCCAAGGACATGCTCGGCAATGGTCGGGTCAAGGTCGATGGCGAGGTGGTCGCGCGCGATCATATGCTCGATACCGGCAGGAGCTATGTGATCCAGGCCGGCAAGAAGCGCTATGCGCGGGTCACGCTGAGCGGACCGCTGTCGTGACTCGTTCCGGCGCCCGCCCCGCGCGGGCGTTTTATTATCCACAGCCGGTTTACCCGAAGACCGGCCCGGCGGATGTGGACAAGCGCGCAG